>NZ_JAGRRB010000007.1:0-137087 GCF_018223925.1 Klebsiella sp. 10 | reverse complement strand
CGGGATTAAGGCTGATGGGGTGGAAGCGTTCGCGGCTTACTGCGGTGAAGAAAACTCTATATTCGTTGAGGCCAAGGCTTACTACCGCTCATTGCCAGATGCTGCCGCTGAGTTCTGCAGCATGCTGCGCGAGGGGGCCGACAAATGATTACCGGGACTGCGAACTATGACGATGTTCCTGATGTTCTCTGCGCCTTGTGCGGCGGTTATTACAAAGCCGACGCTCCGGAAAGTCACGAATGCGAAGAGGAAGCGCAACTCCATGACGAAATTGAATGTGATATCTGCGGTTTCAAAAGCACAGACCCAGGCGGCGCTCACTACTGCTGCGAGGATAACTCCGATGACTGATATCACCGAACTGGCGCTACTAGTCAGTAAAGCGAAAGCGTCTGTATTTACCCTGGAATATATCTCGCAGTTTGAGCCTGCTGATATCGACTCCGATGACGTTGATTTGCGGTTTGAGGTAGATGGCCGAGATACCGGCACCAACGTTTCTATCGTCGATGAGTGCGGGTAGGCTGCAAAGGTTATTGGCACGCTGGTAGAGGCGCTGGAGAAGGCGCAGCAGCGGATTGATGAACTGGAGAACGATGAAGTTCGTCAACGGCTGGCTAACGCTGAGCACCAACTCTACATGGCTGAACTGGCTAAGCATAACCTCAAAGCAAGCCGCAAAGCCCAGTTCCGCAAGCGTAGAGCGGCCGAGAAGCGCATCGGCGAGCTGGAGCGCGAACAGGAGCAACTTCGACCAGTCGGTGTGATGAGCGAGCAGGCATTTCACCGTCTTGAAAACAGAGAATGTCGCTTTATTGCTCTGTGGCCGCGCCCTGGTATCTTTTTGCAGCGCAAGCGACCCGAGGACGGCGTGATCGTTTATGCGCGTACAGCTGCCGCCGCTGGCATCAAGGTGGAGGCTGAGTGATGTGGAGAGGAACCGATCGCACCAGAAGCCAGATGATACTGACCGAGTATCGCTACGACCCTAAAGCTAAAGACTCCAAATCCGTTTACCTGGTGCGGCATAACAGCCGCATTCATCAGACTGTTCTAGAGCTGCATTTGACGATAGAGCGCGATAGTTTCGGTCGTTTCATACCGACTATCGAACTGAAAGACTTTCCGGAAGGACTTAGCGACCGCGAGTCGATGCTCAAACTTGCCGACTGGCTGCACCGTTTAGGTGTGGCTATCGAGGATAACTGGAGTCAACCATGACCAAATCAACCATAACCAGAGAGCAGTTACTCGAAATTATTGAAACCGATCACGTGCAGTGTGGTGAGGCATCCTATCTCGCCCGCATGGCGCTGGCCGCAATGGACAGCGAGCCGGTGGCAGAAGTGGTTTCAATTTATGGCGACCCCGAAGCCTTTGGGGAGCGAGAGATTAGACCGCTTGTCGGCATTCAGCAAATGCCATACGGGACGAAGCTATATCGCCACGTGCAGCAGCCGGTAGTTGAGAGCGAGCCGGTGGCGCTTCAACCTGAGCTGGCAAAAGTTATCTATCACTTCCGTGACTGGAATGAAGGGTTTCCGGTTGAGCGGTTCAAGGCCGACTACGTCATTAGTTGGATGCTGGCAAATTATCCGCCAGCGCAACCAGCAAAGGACCGAGAGCAGGTACGCCGCGAGCACGCAGAGTGGTCACAGGCAACATTCGGTAATGTCGGTCCGGTTGGCCCGCTGAAGCACCTCAGCAAAGAAGCACTGGAAGCCGCTGAACAGCCTGGCGACCTGTCGGAGTGGGCTGATATGCAGTTCCTGCTGTGGGACGTCCAGCGCCGTGCTGATATCACTGATGATCAGATTACCCAGGCAATGATTGAAAAATTGGTTGTGAACAAGCAACGCGAATGGCCCGATCCGAAAGACGGGGAGCCGCGGTTGCATATCAACAATTCGTCAGAGCCAACAAAGCGGTAGAAATGATTGCCGAAATAGAGCGTTAATTTATTAAGCTTATAATATATTAAACATGTATAGTGTATGGGTTGGTTATAAGTTACCTGATTGTTAGAAGGATAACTATGCTCATTCTACATAGCAAAATTAAAACTCAATTTTTCAAGAGGTAGAAAATGAATCCATGGGGAGCTATTATTGCAGCATTAATTGCAGGATTTATTGCTTTTATTGGAATGGTTATAGCAAAAGAAAATAAAATTTCAGAATTTAGGCAGGAATGGATTAAAGAACTAAGAGGTAACATAGCGAAGCTTTTCCGACTTTATGGAATGCTGAGAAAAGACTCGGGACTAACTCCTGATGAAAGGACTGAAAAGTTTAATGAGCTAAATGAAATAATTGCCACGATTGGTTTACATTTAAATCATGGTAACCCATCAGTAAATGAGCAAAAGTTACTTGAGTCAATTGGTAAATTGAATTTACATGTTGAAATTGGTGAAGCGTCGCTACCTTCATTATTCGATTCTCTTACAGAAAACTCTCATCTTGTACTAAAAGAAGAGTGGGAAAGGGTAAAGCGCGGTGAGCCAAATTATCACAGGATTAAAGATTTTTTGTTTTTGGTATTTGTATTTTGTACGTCTTTACTCCTAATATCCCTAGTTGTTTTCTCAATGATAAAATGTGGAATCCTTAGTGCAACATTATTATCCTAATGGTAGGGTATTATTTGCATCAAAACTGAGCATGTAACCCGGAAGCGATATATAATCCCCTCCACAGCAGAGGGGATTTTTATGTCACAGTGGAACGTTGCAGCCAAATCGAAAGACGAGCAGGACAAGGTCAACGTTGACCTCGCAGCGTCCGGCGTCGCTTATAAAGAGCGCCTGAACATGCCGGTTGTTGCCGAAGTGGTGGCCAGAGAGCAGCCAGAGCATCTGCGCGAGTATTTCATGGAGCGCGTCCGCTACTACCGCGAGCAGAGCATCCAACTCCCGCGCGCAAGCGATCCGCGCTATCTGGAAATGTCTGAGCAGAACGCCAAGAAATAGCGATTTTCTCGTATATGCTCATTTTGCTTTTATCCCCGGGAAGGGCGATAATTACTTGGTCAGTCTGGACAACTGACAACTTTACCCCGGCGCCAAGTGGGGACACATGGCGCAAACACTGCAATTTGAGAAGAGTTATCAAAACGTACTGATTCCCGCAGAGCCGGGAACCAGCGAATACCTGCAACTTATCCCAGTAGGGCAACTGCTTTGCGGTGAGTTCCGCAAGCCCCGGAATTACGCATTCCACAAGAAGTTCTTCAAGCTTCTGACTCTCGGGTATCACTACTGGACGCCTTCCGGTGGCCTCATTGAGCCCGCTGAGCGCACCCTCATATCCGGGTTTATCGACTTCCTCTCATCCGACTTCGATCAGCGCGCTGCGCTCCAGAACGCCGCGGAGATGTATCTCTCCTCTGTCGGTATTTCTCGTTCCCGCGATATGGCGCTTCTGAAACACTTCGAATCCTTCCGCGAGTGGGCAACCATTCAGGCTGGCTTTTACGACGAATACCAGATGCCTGACGGCAGCCGTCGTCGTGTCGCAAAGTCGATCTCCTTCGCCAGCATGGACGACAGCCAGTTTAACGGCGTCTACAAATCAGTGCTGAATGTGCTCTGGAACTACATTCTGCGTCGCAAATTCCACTCGCCGGCTGAGGCTGAAAACGCCGCTAGTCGGCTGCTGAGCTTTGCGGGGTGATGGCTATGCAATGTCTTCTCGCCAAAGTAATGGAGCGCGGCATCTTCCGCGTGCCGGCGCGCCGCAAGCGCAAGGTCGAAGTTAAGCCTTCCGACATCCCGACCCTGAAAGACTACACCGCCCGCCTGGTCGATAAGAAGTGGCTCCGCCTGAGAGCAAGGAGGCCACATGCTTAAACGTACTCAGCGCCGGTGCAAAATCTGCCGGGCCAAATTCACCCCGGCATTCGAAAACCATCGTTGGTGCTGCCCTGAGCATGGCGCTGAATTTGCCATGCAGGAACTGGAGAAGAAGCGCGATAAGCAGGCTCAGGCGAAAGCGAAGAAAGAGCGCGCAGCCTGGCGCAAACGCAAAGCCGCAGTGAAGCCTCTCCGACACTGGGAAGACATGACCCAGCGCGTCATTAACGACTATATCCGCGAGCGTGACCACGATCTGCCGTGCATCAGCTGCGGCACGTTCGAAACGGTTCAGTGGGAGGCCGGGCATTACCGATCCCGCGGTAAAGCATCTCACCTGCGCTACAACGAGGACAACATTCACAAGCAGTGCCATCACTGCAACGTGCAGATGTCAGGGAACCAGCAGCAGTACCGCGTCGCTCTGGTAGAGAAAATCGGCGCTGAGCGCGTCGAGGCGCTCGAAAACAACAACACCCCTCACCGATACACCATCGAAGAACTGGAAGGCATCAGGCGCCATTACAGCGCGCTACGCCGTGCGCTCATAAAACAACGGGAGGCCGCATGAGCCGTGACGTTATCGAACGCATCCGCGACCGCTGGCAAAAGCTGCGTCTATGCCGGCACCGTGGCACCGTACTGGTTGACTACCGAATTTTGAAGAATTTCGTCCGCATCTATCAGGCTTCAGGAGAGAAAGCATGAATACCCAGTACCTTGAGTATGTTCGCCAGCAGCTGATAGTGGCCACCGCGGATCTGAGCGGTGCGACGAAAGGACAGTTGGTTGCTTTTGCAGAGAACGCACAATTCACCGCTACGGCGCGCAGCCGGGGAAGGAAGAAAGTAGCCGATCCGGTAACAGGCCGCATGGTAAACCCATCCAGCCCGCCAATCCCCGGGCAGCAGTCGCGCGCAAAAGGTTCATCAATCGCTCTCGTTCTGCCCGTTGAGTACTCGACGGCAAGCTGGCGCCGGGCTCTGCTGTCGCTGGAAGAGCATCAGAAAGCCTGGCTGCTGTGGAACTACAGCGACAATATCCGCTTTGAGTATCAGGTAGCGATAACACAGTGGGCATGGGAAGAATTCCGTGATCAACTCGGCGCTAAGAAAGTGGCCGGCAAGACGATGCAGCGGCTGAAGAAACTGATATGGCTGGCAGCGCAGGACGTGAAAGCAGAGCTGGCGGGTAAGTATGTATACCAGCACCAGGATCTTGCAGCCCTGTGTGGCGTTAAACCTGATAACTGGTGCCATAACTACGCTGATTACTGGCGGACTATGTGCGCCATTTTTAAGCGGCTTGATAGCGACTCTCTTCTCTGTGCCGTGAGAACACGATCACAACAAAAAGCGACTTTTTCGCAGCAGGGTCTTGCAAAAGTCAATTAAATGCGTCATATTTGAGTCTACTTTGATATGCTGCCTTAACTTTAAGTGGCGGCATGAAGTTTGAAAAAGTTGGTCGGCAAGCCATCAGTAAAAAGCGGTTAGACAGCGGCAGTCTTTAAAAGCAACGTGACGGCTCGAAAGTGAGCAAAAATACAAGCCCGAGGTTAATGCCTTGGGCTTTTTTATGCCTGCTATCCGGTCAGGGCTCTTGGGTTGAGACGTGCTGCACGACACGTTAAAGCCCTCCGCGCAGAGCCCTGAACCAGATTGCTGGTTTAGCTCAGCAATAAGAAAACTGCATGTCATCATTTGCTTACATCTTATTGACCAGAAAATTAACATCTTGTTAATCTATTCGTGTGGTGAATCCCCCTGTGCGGTGGGGCGACCAGTCACTTACAGTGATCTGTAAATGCAGCGCGGGCCATGTCGGCTGGGACATGCTCACCGGGAGGCACCCGGCACCACGCAGTACTACTAAGACATTTGGTAGTGGGGTTGCTGTTTCGGCTCCTCCATCTATGTTTAAAAGGCAGTAACGGAAAAAGCGAGCGCTCTCCTGGTAAATCGGTAGCTCGGACTATTAGGTGCGCTTTCGTTTGTTACTACCTAGTAAGCCTACTTTCTGCCCGTTCCTCTGAGCGGGCTTTTTTTTCGCCTGATTACGGCATTGCTACAAACCATAAGACATTTAAGGGCTGCGCTTTAGCGTGGCCTTTTTTTATTTCAGGGTCGCGGGAATCACCCTCGACGCTTTGTTGGTAAATCAGCCCGACGGCCCTGAATCTTTTACTGACTACAGATAGCACCCCGAACATTATCGGAGGTGAGAGATGCAACGTATGAATCCAACCGATGGTCACAATCTGCCTTACTGGTGGTCAGCCTTGCTTGGTATCTTTTCCGTCCTGAGTCTGCAGGATTATGTCTTCATCATTGGCGCCCTGATCTCTGCCTTCTTCACAATCAAGACTTATTACGCAAAGCGCAAGGAAGAGCGAGAGCGACTTGATGAAGAGAAAAAGCGCACGCAGCTGTTGGCCAGTTATCTGGCTCATGTCTCCACAAAGCCAGGAGGTGACCGCCCGGCTTCAGCCGAAGTGGTTACCGAGGCTTTGAAGCGGATCGCAAGTGATACACAGGGGTGAACATGACGCCATCAATGAGGAAAAAACTGATTGGCGTGATCGCCGGCGGTGGTGGTGCCATAGCCATTGCCTCTGCGCTCATCACTGGCCCAACCGGTAACGATGGTCTTGAAGGCGTGCGATACGCCCCCTATCAGGATGTGGTAGGGGTCTGGACGGTCTGCTATGGCCACACTGGCAAAGACATCATGCTCGACAAGAAGTACACCGAGGCTGAATGCCGTGCGCTGCTCAGCAAAGACCTGAACGCCGTAGCCCGCCAGATTAACCCATACATCCAGAAGCCGATCCCCGAGACAATGCGCGGGGCTCTGTACTCGTTCGCCTATAACGTTGGTGCTGGCAACTTCCAGACCTCCACGCTGCTGCGCAAAATCAACCAGGGCGACCAGAAAGGGGCGTGCGACCAGCTGCGCCGCTGGACTTACGCCAAGGGCAAGCAGTGGAAAGGCCTGGTAACTCGCCGCGAGATTGAGCGTGAAGTTTGTCTCTGGAGTCAAAAATGAGCCGATTAACCGCCATTATCAGTGCCGTTGTGATCTGCTTGATAGTCAGCCTCGGCTGGCTGGTCAGTCACTACCACGACAATGCTACCGAGTTCAAAAGGCAGCGCGATAAAGTGACTGAGCAGCTCAGCCTGGCGAAAGACACCATCGCTGATATGCAGGTAAGGCAGCGCGACGTCGCAGCGCTCGATGCCAAATACACGAAGGAGTTAGCCGATGCGCAAAACACCATTAATGGTCTGCGTCGGGATGTTGATTCTGGCGCTAAACGGCTGCGCATCGCCGCAACCTGCCCTGGAGTGTCAAAAGCCACCTCCGCCACCGGCGTGGATGATGCAGGAGCCCCCGAACTTACTCCAGGCGCTCAACGGAATTATTTCGATCTCCGGGACGGAATCGCAACCGCTGACAAGATGATTCGCGGAATGCAGGACTACATAAAAGAGCAGTGCCTCAGGTAAACTAATTCAGGCGGTCTTTTAGATCGCCTGATATAGATCATTTACAATGAAATGAATTTTTTAATTGAGGCGTTTTGGATAATCTTGTCAATCATTGCTGGTTCTACATTTCTGGCATAGTAGATGTTAAAAGTTTCTTCAGACTCTGGAGTATCGAAGGACAACTCGCCTCCAGGACGCAAAAAACATGTGAAAATCGGGATTTCTTTTTCTTCTTTACATGTATAAAAGGCTATCTCACAAACCAAGTCTCGGTCTAAAAATACAAACCTCTGCTTAGATTCACACCAGAATTTAAATTCAGGCATTTCTATGCGCAAAGAAGAATTTTTCTCTGAAATTATAATGAAATCATGAAAATAATCACGTTTCTGCCAATGTTCTTTGAGGCTTCTTAGCAAACCCTCGGTGTCATTTCTTAGAGGCTCGCCAAAGTTTTTCACTTGCGATGATACATCGCCAATATTCTTCAAGGTCATATTGAATCCACCTTTTACAATCTAGAGAAAACAATACCGGAAATTGATATGCCTGACATCTACCAAATCACGCTAACCACCCAAACAGGCGAAACCTTCACGGGCAAGATGTCATGACGTCAACCTGAACTGGTTAATGGCTTTGTGCCGCTGGTGACCGAGACGGGTGAGTGGCTGTACTTTGCTTCTGACGATGTGAAGCGCGTACAGTTCACGCCAGTGCCAGTCGAGGGAGAATCAGAGGAAGCTACATCATGCCTAAGACAATAGGCCCTATCACCTTGACTCTTGATATGAGAAAGCAGGTTGCACGTTCGCGCGAAGTGCTTGAGGAGTTGCAGCGTAGAGTGAGTGAGCTTAGCCCTCGGATATCAGAGGAGGACGCGCTACTCATCCTCCTCCTCGATATGACATTTGATTACCTGAATGCTAGGAAATCATTGGTGGATTAAAACTATTGTCTTTGAATGTTATCCCATTGGCGTCGATGCTCCTCCTTCTCATCCACACAGGAAGGGCAAAGTAATCCGCCGTAGTACATGTCGTTTTGAATGGCGCTTTCAAAATCATCACCTTCAAGAATATGCTGGCAGTCATTGTGATACCCGCCAGGGTCGGTTACGCCATCGCAAGGTTGGGTAAGAAACGGCTTTAGTACCGCTTTTTGTCGCGGAGTTAAGCTTTCGTAACCATTATTTACAGCCCTCTGGGCTATTCCAGCCACCATCGCATCTTGGTCATGGAACCGATCATGTTCGAGCATGGTATTGAGAAGAGATTCTGTAGACATAAATAAACCTTTCATTTTGGAATAAGCATGGCACTCACCGACAAGCAAGAAATGTTTTGTCGCGAGTACCTCATCGATTTAAACGCCACACAAGCGGCTATTCGGGCGGGGTACAGCGCAAAGACAGCTAACCGCACCGCATCCGAAAACCTGTCAAAACCTGACATACAGTCAAGAATTGCTGAACTCAAAGAGCAGCGCAATGATCTGGTTGGTATAAATGCGACATACGTCCTGAATCGCCTTGTTGAGATAGACCAGATGGACGTGCTCGACATCCTGACCTCGACTGGAGAGCTAAAACCAGTAACTCAATGGCCGAAGGTCTGGAGGACGACGCTCTCCGGGCTGGATGTCATCGAGATGGCAGCGGAGGGAAACACTACCGCGCTGCTTAAGAAGATTAAGTGGCCTGATAAGGTGAAGAACCTGGAGCTGATTGGTAAGCATATCGACGTCCAGGCGTTTCGCGAGCAAGTGAAAACAGAGCACGTCGTTGAATCAATATCTGATCTGATGGATTCCTTGTCTCAGGGGGCGTAATGAAACCTGAGCATCTCAAGCTGCTAGCTGATAAAGACTGGCGGCTGAACAATCTTTATTGGATCACCGACAAAGAAGGCAAGCCGACTCGCTTCAGGATGACGCCTGAGCAGCGGGAATACTTCGAGGGGATTCACACCCGCAACATCATCCTGAAAGCTCGCCAGCTCGGCTTCACCACAGAAGTGTGCATCATCCAGCTCGACGCTGCTCTGTTCGAGTCGGCAAAGTGCGCGCTGATCGCCCACACGCTGAACGACGCAAAGCGCCTGTTTCGCGAAAAGGTGAAATATGCCTACGATAAGCTGCCGGCCGAGATAAAGGCAGCCAACCCGGCGAGTAACGACTCAGCCGGTGAGCTGGTCTTTAAGAAGGGCGGATCACTCTACGTCAGTACCTCATTTCGTGGCGGCACGCTGCGTTACCTGCACGTCTCCGAGTTCGGAAAGATATGCGCCAAGTATCCGGATAAAGCCCGGGAAATCGTCACTGGTGCATTTGAGGCGGTATCGACAGGATGCTTCGCTACTATCGAGAGTACCGCAGAGGGCCGGGCGGGTTACTTCTTCGATTACTGCCAGACGGCAGAGAAAGCGCTACTGCAGGGCAAGCCGTTATCTGCTCTGGACTGGAAGTTTTTCTTCTTCTCCTGGTGGAAGAATCCGCAGTACGCAATTGACCCGGTAGAACCGCTGCCGGCGCGCCTGCTTGAGTACTTCGCTGAGATGGAGGCGAAGCACGGCATAGTCGTTAGTGAACGACAGAAGGCCTGGTATTACGCCAAAGAAAAGACGCTCGGCGACGACATGAAGCGCGAATACCCGACCATTCCGGCCGAGGCGTTCCAGCAGTCGGTCGAGGGCGCGTACTACGCCAAACAATTCCGTTGGCTCTACACCAACAAGCGGATCGGACAAATTCCGGATAACTCACATCTACCGGTTCACACGTTCTGGGATATTGGTGTGGGCGACTCCACGGCGATCTGGTTCGTTCGCGAGGTCGGCGAAGAGTTTCACATCATCGACTACTACGAAAACTCTGGCGAGGGGCTTCGGCACTACATGAAGGTGCTGAAAGACCGCGGCTATGAGTACGGTGAGCACTGGGGTCCGCACGACATCGAGAACCGCGAGTTTGCAGCTGATGCGAAGTCTCGCAAAGAGCTGGCGCGCGAGGGCTACGAGATTGACGGCCGGATGTATTCGATGAACTTCCGCGTTGTGCCAAAAGCGGGGATCGACACCGGCATCGAGTCGGTGCGTGAAATCCTCAAATCCTGCGTTTTCGATGAGGAGAAGTGCGCTGTTGGCATCTCCCACCTCGAAGGTTACCGCAAGGAGTGGGACGACAAGCGCGGCTGCTGGAAAGACAAGCCCCTTCATGACTTCACATCGCACGGCGCCGACAGCTTTCGTTACTTTGCAGTGGCGAAGAACAACCGCAAGCAGGTCGGCACAGTATTCTTCTAAGGAGCATCGCCAGTGAGCGAACAAGATAACGGCCTTCAACTGGCTGTGAACAATCTCGCCACTGAGATGCGGCGAGCGAATTACCTTAACGCCATCGGTATCGGCGGGGGTAATACCAAGCGCCCGACGCTCTATCAGGAGTTCGGTTATCCGCGCACCATTACCTTCCATGACTTCTACAACATGTACCGGCGCAACGCCGCAGGCTTCGCAGTGGTGCATCGCCTTCTGGATGGATGCTGGCAGGACTATCCGGTAATCGTTGACGGTGATGAGTCCCAGGAGGCGAAGAAAACCAACCAGTGGGAAAAGAACGTCGCCAGGTTCATGAAGAAATGGTGGCCGAAGGTGAAGGATGCCGATCGCCGCAATATGGTGGGCCGCTACTCCGCGCTGTTACTGCAGATCAAAGATAACCGGTCATGGAATGAGGAAGTCGACACTTCCCTTGTGAAGAATCTCGGTGAAGCAGCGCTGGTTAAGCTGATCCCTGTATGGGAGCCGCAGCTGACAGTTGCTGAATGGGATAACGATCGCCAGTCCGAGACGTTCGGCCAGCCGAAGATGTTCAACTTCAACGAGCAGCCGGTTGGAGACGAGGCGTTCGTCGGTCCGACGCGCGGTGAGCCTGTGCATCCCAGCAGGGTGATCCTGTTCTGCGAAGGTTCAGAGGATGACAACGTTCTGTCGGGTATCCCGCTGCTTGAGGCCGGATACAACAAAGGGCTCGACCTTGAGAAGATTTCCGGCGGTGGTGCTGAGGGCTTCCTGAAGAATGCCAGCCGGCAGATCGCGGTCGAGTTCAGCAAAGAAACTGACATGGCCACGCTTGCCGATCAGGCTAAGAAAGCTGGTTATGCCGACCTCGGCGAAGCGATGGGCGACAAGGTCAACAAGCTTAACCGCGGCACCGATGCAGCCGCCGTGATGCAGGCCGGGCAGATGCACGTTCTGAGCGTAACTCCAGGCGACCCGGGGCCGACTTGGGAGGTCACCGCGAACGAACTGGCTGCCTCCGTACAGATACCTTTCACCATCCTGTTTGGACAGCAGACCGGACGACTGGCGAGCGATGAGGATAAAACAGACTGGGCCATTCGCCGAAATACCCGCCGCAACGGCTTCCTGACCGACCGAATCACAGCTTTGCTGGAACGCTTCTGGACCCTGGGCATTATCGATCCGCCGACAAATGGAGAGGTCACCATTTCATGGTCCGACCTGCTGGCTCCTGGCGAGAAGGAGAAAATCGAGAACGCTTCGAAACTAGCTGATATCGTTCAGAAAACCTCAGGCTTCTACGGTGGCGAACCGCCATTCACGGCCAACGAACTTCGCGAGATTGTAGGCCTCGACCCTCTGCCTGAGCCAAAGCAACCACCTAACCCGAATGACAAGGTGACAACCGATGATCCACTGGCCGATGACACCGGAGCAGACGGCAAAGGTGGGGCTGCCGATAGTTCCGCGCAGTAAGGTTGACCCGACTCGATCAGCGAAGCAGGTCAGCGAGATGTTCCGGGATATCGAGGACCGGTATCTCGGCATCAAGCGCGCACTGAAAACGCTCTTCGACCAGCGTCTGACCGGGAGAGAGCGAGAGGTTAACAGCCACAGCTGGCACTTCCTGTGCCACGACCACGGCGAGGATGTGCGGCTTTACCAGGTCAACGCCGGCAAGTTTATCTACGACATGTCAGCGCAGGAACTGGCCGACCTGCTCGAAGCGGTGCAGGGCATTCTCGACGATTACCTGCTGGAAGGCGGCGAACAAAGCCTGTGGGCGATGGATTACGTCGCCGCTGAGGCGCAGCGCGGCACGCTGGAGGCCTTCAACAACCTCTCGCAGCAGTCGCAGGTATACGCCAGCCAGACGACGCTACAGCAGCTTTTAAGCAGCCCCGGTCACCTTAATCAGGTGGCTGCCGCCAGACTGACAACGTTTAGTGACTGGAAGGTCATCAGCGACACCGTCCGCGGCGATCTGACCAACATCATTACCGATGCGGTTGCTCGCGGGGTGAACCCTCGCGAGACGGCCAGCGTCATCAGTAAGCGCCTCGACGTATCGATGTCGAAGGCTAAGACCATTGCTCAGACTGAGCAGGTCGGCGCGCTGCGCCAAGCGCAATGGAACGAAACGGACTGGGCTGCCGACAGGCTGGGGCTGAATACCGGGCTTCTGTGGCTGTCAGCACTCAAGCCAACGACGCGCAGCTGGCACGCCAGCCGCCACGGCAAGGTATACACCACAGAAGAGGTGCGGGACTTCTACGCTGAGAACGGCAACCGGTATAACTGCTATTGCAGCCAGATTCCGGTGCTGCTTAACGACAACGGCAGCATTTTCAATCAGGACTTGGCAGATAAGCTGGCGAAAGAACGTAAAGGTTGGATTGCATCTTCAGGATGATATTATCAAGTACATCTGAACAATCTTTTGGGGATGGCAATGAGCAGTATAACAGCGACTGAGGTCAGTACTTTTTTTCTGTCATTGATTGTTCCTATCGCAACAGGAATTGTTGCGGCAGGATTTACTGCGTACTTTGCTTTGAATCGATTTTATCGGGAAAAATGGTGGGAGAAAAAGTTTGTAGCATACAATTCAGTTCTTGATAATCTTTTTGAGATAAACGAGATATACAAGGCTGCGTCGTTATATTATGAAAAAGAATGGATAGCACAGAATAACGATAACTACTCTTTCCCTGAAGATAATGTTGATTGGGATAAGTTTCACCAAATTAAGGCACAACTACTCAGAATGTATGCCTTTTCACCAATTTCGTTAAGTTTAGCTTCCCGGACATTGCTAAAGAGTTTTTTTGAGGCAGATAAAGAAGCTGAAAGAAGATCTTTCGAGGATGGGGAGCATGACTTTAGAATATATGACTCAATGTCTTCTAAGATTGAAGAAATTATTGAAGCAATTGTTCGTGATGCTGAAAGTGAGTTAAAATTCAAATAATCAATTAGTGATAGGCCGCTTGTGCGGCCTTTTTTATTGCCTGAAATCCACTAACGAGGACCCAGCATGAAACGCAACCGCGTTAACGTGCTGACCGTCGTCAACTCCGCTTCAAACATCACCACTGAAACCATCGACGGCAAGCCACATATCGTGGTTCGTGGCATCACGCCTGTCGTGGACGATATTGTGATGAACCGGAAGTTGTACCCGGCAGCAGAAATCGAAAAGGCCTACAACACGCTTGAGCGAAACCCGATGCCGCTGGGCCACCCGAAGGTTGACGGCAAGCATGTGTCTGCTCGCGATGTCCGGGCGGTGAATGAATATCACGTAGGCGCATGGCTGCAGAACGTCAGCCACGAAGGTGGGAAGGTGACGGGTGATATGTACGTTAACCGCCAATACGCCGAGTCAAGCGAGAAGGGCAAGCGCCTGATTAACCGCCTTGATGAGATGATCGCCGGTACCAACTCAGAACCCATCCACATCTCCACAGGACTGCTGTATTCCGGCATTGCCGCTAATGGCGAGTCGAAGGGCAAGAAGTACAACGAGATCGCCACCAACATGATGTTTGACCATGTGGCGGTGCTGCTCGATGAGCCTGGCGCCGGAACACCTGATGAAGGCGTGGGCATCTTCGTCAACTCAGAAGGTCATGAGCAGCAGATCGAGGTTGCTCGCCTTGCTGATGGTATCGACTGCACACGCGAAGGACTGCTCAACAAGACCAAATTCTTTTTCACCAATGCCTCCAACTTCTCTTTTGACGACATTTCACGCGCTATCAGCGACAAGCTTCGCGAGGGTGGCACAGAAGATAAGTGGCTATGGCCAGAAACGGTGTGGCCAGACAGCTTCATCTACCGCGATGACACCAGATACCTAAAGCAGAAGTACCTCATCGATGATGACGGCAAAGCCGTGTTCGTCGGCGAACCTGTAGAAGTCGTGCGCAAACCCATTGAGTACGAGATTAAAACCAACGGAGAGAACGATCCGATGAAAGAACTGATTATCAATGCGCTCCAAGCCGCGGGTAAGCCGACTGAAGGCAAGTCCGATGCCGAACTGATGGACGCTTACAACCAGATGAAGGCCGAAGAGGTCACCGCCAAGAAAAAGGGCGATGAAGAAATCGACCCGGCTACCGGCGCGCCCAAAAAGACGGAGCAGGCCGCCAACAATGAAGATATGCCCTCCTGGGCAAAAGCTCTGACCGATCAGGTTTTGGCGCTTAACAGCAAGATCAACGCGAACTCGGAAACCGAGAAGAGCAACATGCGCGCAGCGGTAAAAGCCAAATTTGGCATGACCGATATCGCTGTAAACGCTCTGGACGGCGAGCCTCTGAAAGAGCTGTTTGCTCAATGCCAGACTTCAACCGGCCTGAATGGCGCTTTCCGCCAGGCTACCAATACCCAATCAGTTAGCGAAATGCCGGAGTAAAAAATGGCTAAAGACGGAAAACATGTAATTCACGCCGGTGGCGTATTCCCTAATCCGCTGCTCAACCGTGAAGGCCGCGCCACTGCGGTCAAGCCCGGCACCCTGGGCTTCTTCGATGCTGGCGTCTTCAAGGTGTCGGTAGATGGTAGCGAGACAGCGATTATCTATGTCGCTGACTTCGATTATCTGCGCTGCAAAACAGTGGATGACACTTTTGCTGTAGATGATCTGCTGGTTGGCATCCATCCGCTGCCTGGCATGTTCCTGAACGTGCGCGCAGCCGCCGGTACTTACAAAAAAGGCGACGCTCTTTCAATCGTAAACGGCCAGGTTAAGAAGTGGGCCACCGGTGAAAACGATCGCTGCTATTGCGACGAAGAGCGCTCAATTACCGCCGCTGCTGGCGATCTCATTCGCGTAGTGATCAAGTAAGGAGTCACTGAATGCTTGTTTATTCTAAATCGCTGGGCGAAAAGACCGGCAACCTGGCCGTGAACCAATACCAGTTCGGTATGCTGACTATGGAGCGTAATGCCGCGCTGAACCATCAGGGCGTCAACGTTATGCAGGAGATTGCCGACCGCCTTAATGCTGTTAACCATCTCAACGGCATCAACGCTGTTCGCTCACCTGCTGACCTGTACAAGGCCTTTGACCAGACCGTGCTGCGTCAATTCCAGCCGAACACTGAGTTCACGCTGTTCAACGACCTGATGCCTCTGTCACGTTCGGTGCGCATCAATCAGACGGTGTATGAATACGCCAAGTCTGGCGGCCGCATGTGGGCTCACACCTCCATGTCAGGCCAGATCGGCGCTGCGCTGGATGCTGTGCAGTACCAGTACGACGGTACTATGGTTCCGGTGCACGATACCGGCTTCAAGTTCCACTGGCGTGAGCCTCGCCTGAACAACCCGGATGCGTTCGACATCATCTCTGACGCTCAGTTTGAGTCAACCAACGAAGTGCGCCGCCAGTATGTGGATTACATCTACAACGGCTATCGCGACGCGGAAGGTAACTACATCAAGTTCGACGATAAGACCTGGAAGGGTCTGAAGAACGACGAGCGTGTGGCGATGGTTGACCTGGGCGCATCTGGACTGAATATCGACTTCACCAGCGCATCCGCCACTGCTGAGCAGATCCGTAACGCAGCAATTAAGCTGCGCGACACGCTCAAACTGACCAACAATCAGTACGCCGAGCAGACCTGGTACGTGTCGAGCGCCATCATTTCCAACCTTGAGCGCTACTTCAGCGACAACTATCAGTCTGACACCATCCTGCAAGAGCTTCTGAAACTGTCCGGCATTGCCGCGATTAAAGAAGACGCTCAGCTGACCGGTAACCAGATCCTGATTGTCCCGCTTACCGCTGGCGTGATTGCTCCGATTGTAGGCCAGGCTTTCGGCACCGTTGCCGATCCGCGTCCGTTCTACAACAGCGATTACATCTGGCGTACCTGGGGCGCTGCTGGTCTGATGGTTAAGACTGACATCAACAGCAAAAAATCAGTCATCTACGCACACAGCTAAGGGGCGGTAAATGGCACTGGTAAAAGTGATTAGCGATAACCTTTTCTCCGGTGCCAATCTCCAGAAACTGGAGGTTGGTGCTCAGGTTTCGGTAAGCGGCGATGTCGCTAAGCGCTGGGTGGCCGCCGGTCTGGTTGAAATCATCAGTGATGACGACCAGACACTGGAAGTGGCTACACCTGGCAATGATGCTGCAGAGCAGGCAGAGCAGGCAGAGCAGGCAGAGCAGGCAGAGCAGGCAGAGCAGGCAGAGCAGGCAGAGCAGCAGGAAGAATCTGCCAGCAAATCGAAGAAGGCGAAATAACCATGGCTGACCCAATCACAGCGGCAGACGTGCAGGCGTTCCTCGGTGAATTGGGTTACTCCATCCCGACCGCTCTGCTCGATCCGATTCTCTGCGTGGTGAACAAGATTATCCCGTGCCTCGATGGTGCGGGTTATGACGACTGTTCGGCAAAGCTCATCCTGATGTATGCCGCAGCGCTCATGGCGACGTCTTCCGGTGCCCGGCGAATTAAATCGCAGGGGGCGCCATCAGGAGCGTCGCGCTCGTTCGATTACGGTGACGATGGCATCACCTGGCTGCGTGACTCGCTAGCGAAACTGGATACCAGCGGCTGCACCAGTGAACTACCGATCAGCGCCGGGAACAGTGTGGGCCTGTTTATGGTGGTCGGGGGCTGCTAATGGCGTGGGTTTCAGTTCAGCAACGGCTTCCGCGGACGTTTACCCGGGTGTGGGTGATCACCGATACCGGCGAGCAAACGACGGCGTACGTGAAAAGCGACGGAGAGTGGTTCATCAACTGCGACCGCATACGCGCCACAGGCGCCGCCGTGCTGCGATGGAGGGATGACTGATGTCTTCGGTAGCTAATTGGTCATACACGGCAACGGCGACAATCTGGCGGCGCATACGCGATGCTGACGGTAGCGATACCGACGGCGGAGGTCAGCCGTACGGGTGGGAAGCGCCTATCGCTATCCTCTGCGACTACCAGGGGGGCCTCTCTGCAAAAATCGGTGACCTCGGCCGGGAGATCGTGGTTAAAAACACGATATGGACCGAGTACGCAACGGCGCGGGATGGTGACTATATCCTCATTGGTGCATCTGCAGCCGCAGCCCCTCCAGATGATGCCGACGAGATACGGCAGGTAATCCGCTACGCCGACACGTTCGAGCGACTGGCAGATGACTATGCGATTTTGACAGGAGTCTGATTATGGGCGCTAAAGTTCGCGGCATCCGCCAGGCGAAGGCCAACCTCGATCGCATCATCAAAGACGTCCAGGGGCGTAAAGTCGTGCGAGCAATCCAGTCTGCGATGCTTATTGGCAGTGCGCAGGCTGCGCTTTACACCCCGATCGATACGTCGACGCTTATCAACAGCCAGTTCCGCGAAATCATGGCTAACGGCACCAGGGTAACCGGGCGCGTTGGTTATTCGGCCAACTACGCGGTTTATGTTCACGACCCGGCAGTGAAACAGAACTTCACGCGAGCAACGGCCCGTAAGGAGTTCTTAACGAAGGGCTTCGAAGATACCCGCAGCCAGATTGACGCGGTGGTGAAGAAGGAGCTTTCGCTATGACCCCTCCGATGTATATGCGCCTCAAAGACCTGTTTGTGGCTGAGGGGCTTACCGCGGGGTTTAAGGTCCAGTGGCGGCAATGGCGCGATACCGGGAAAGACACGGACCAGTTCATTGTGTTCAGGCCTTCCGGCGGCACCGATATCACCTTCGACCTTGGCGGCGACTGGTATGTGATGGTTGATGTGATCTCCTCGAAGGCGAACCCCGATGCTGCTGACGCCGCGGTAAACGCCATTGTCGAGTACATCAGCGCGCAATCCGGCGCCGATGATTGCGTTGGCGCGCTGCGGCTTGTCGGTAATGTACCGGCGCCGATCCCCACCGAAGAGGGCCGGTTAGTAACCCGGCTGCTCGTCTCCTGCACATACGGCGAATAATCGTCAGAATCACCCATCAGGCTGCCATATGGCGGCCTTTTTTAATTGAGAGGCATACATGCAAGGCTGCGCTAATGACACCGGCAAGCTGATTGGTAAGGTGGCCGTGCTCCGCATGGCTTTTGGCTGTGCTGATACGGTTCCTGCGCTTTCCGAATGGAAGCGACTCGGCGCCATGACTACCAAGGGCTTCGACTACTCCATGAATACCGTCTCCTCTGAGGCTGACGATACAAAGGGGCTGGTTGAGAACCTGGTCAACAATATGGACTTCACCATCTCAGGAGAAGGTGAGTTCCGCAAGAAAGACAAGACGACGGAAGTCGGCGCTATTGCCATCTCGAAATATATTTTCGATGAAGTGCAGGCCGGCCGTCAGCCGACAGTCTGGGTCCGCTTCGACTTCACTGGTGAAGACGCTGGCACTTATATCATGGGGTACTTCAACACCACCTCCTGGTCTGGTGATTTCGGCACCTCGGATATTTCGACCTTCTCCGGCGAGTGGAAAGTTGCTGATGCAGACACCGTGGTATTTGAGGTCGCTCCGCCGGCGCTGGCGTTTACCACCAACCTGCCAACGACCAAAAGCGTGGCGGCCGGATCGGCTCTGACTATGTCGGTCGTGGTTGAGGGTGGCACTTCGCCTTACACCTACGTCTGGAAGAAAGACGGCACGGTTGTCAGCGGGCAAACAACGGCGACCTTCAACAAGGCCAGCTCAGTTTCCGGTGATGCAGGCGTATATACCTGCGAAGTTACTGACTCTGCAGCGACGCCAGTCAAAATCACCTCAGTGGCATGCACGGTCACGATCAGCTAACAACATCGTGAATAGTACAAAGGGCATTCTGCGCCCTTGATACTGTTTATGGAGCGACTATGACCCCCATTAAAGAATTAGGCGAATGCCTTATCGGTACCGATGACCGGGAATTCTTTTTCCGACCGTCATTCCGCAACATGGCGCGCATCGGTGAGCCTGCCGAAATCGTTCAAACGTTCTATGACCTGTGCAACGATGAGGCTACTCCGTTGATACAGCGCGCCGCTCAGGCCTATATCCGCGACGAGTACAGCCGGCTTCCGGATTGTGTGCTGCGCTATATCCAGAGTGGGCTACTGACCCGCAAAGCCATCATGGCAGCACACGCGGTACTGACAGCGTGCTGCGACGACGATATCGGAGCTCTGGTTGGCTGGATGAAGCCGGGAAAGACCCGTAAGCGTGGCTTTGTCTGGCGCCCGGGCAGCATGCCGCCGGAGAACATGGTTATCGTCGCGCAAAACCTGATGATGCACGGCATCATCGGCAAAGCGAAGGTGCGCAAGCTGCAGCGTTACGAAACTAACGAGACAACCGCAGAATTCCGCGCCGCCGACTACATCATGGCGGCGCGCAACCATTTCGGCATAAGCCGGGAAGAGGCCGAGAACCTCACGATGACAGAGTTCGCCATGATGATTAATGCCAAATACCCAAGTCAGAACGGCTTCACGCGCGAAGAGTACGACACGGTCATGGGCGAAGACGATCGCCGCTGGCAGGCGATGATGGCGCGTGAGAAAACATGACTGCGGATTACCTCTTTGTGCGTCTGGCGCTTCGAAGAGCAAAAGTAGCCCTAGCTTATACGGTCATCATTATTCTTAGCTGTAACTATGAGGCTTTTCGCATTTTCAAGAGATTTTGCTAATTCCTCCTGAGACATCCCGGTAGCCTTAAATTTATAGCCGTCTTTCTCAACAAAAATGGTTTTACGGGAGTTTCGCTTGGTGAATGCCCATATCGCGCTACCCAAACACCCCCAGAAGGCTTTGGATTCTATCAACGCTATTGCAATTTCTTTCAAATCGGTAGAGTTGACGATAAAACCCATATCACCAGTTCTGAATTCATATCTTCGTTCTAATTTGGGAGTGTACTTTATGTCGTTTTCTTTGAGAGTGGCGCAAAAGGCAGCAGAAATATCCGAAGGGAACTGCAACTTCAAAGGGGCTTTGTCCATTAAAATCACCTATGAGACATGGGGGGCAAGGTTAAGAAATTTCAGCATTTTTGCTCAGGCCGCACTGTCATCACTGCTTAACAAAGATACTGAGCTTCTGTTTTATGATGACGATATTGCAGAGTGGACACGTGGCATGAACCGTCAAGAGACTAACTCTGGAAGAAACAATCTGAAATCCTGACATTTGATCAGTGCCCGCCATGCGGCGGGTTTGTGTCTTATTGTTCCTGCTCACTTTCCAAGAAGCACTGATATCCCGGCGGTTGTTGCTGCCTGTACCACGGTTTTAATGGCTTCCGTCGACATTTCGCCGAGAGTCGACTTGGCTTTTTCCTTCTGTTCGTCGTTCATGTTTGAAATGGCGATCAGGTCTTCGAGGACGATCACCGCCTCCCGGTGGAGCTTAATGGTCTGTACGTTCAGGATTGCGCCCAAACCGCCGTCATCGCGAATGAAATCTATGCCTTTGCTGGTGATTTTCGTGAAAGAGTCCATTACAGATGGCAGTCGTCGGCCTATTTCATTGCTAAGTCTTATCTCAATGAGTCCGTGACCAGCAAGATAAAGTAAGTTGGCAGTAAAGATATTAATGCCTCCAAATTTTTCTGAAAAATCCTTTGAGAAGCTACTATCGGCAGATTCTGGGTAAATGTCGCAAAGACGTTGGAGTAGCTCTCGCTGGATTGTGCGGTCAAACTTATCCATGTTGATTCCTTGTTTCGGATTTACGCTCCAACCTACTCTGAAAGCGCGCCGCCGAACATCCTGATAAACGATCAGGTGGTTTTGTCGTTCCCTCCCATCCCTGCTAATCTGTCCAAAACTAACCAGTGGGATAGGGATATGACAGAAGAAGAGTGGCTCGAAGGTCTTCGTGGGCTGCCTGAAGATGTGATTTTAAAGATCCACTTTGACCTTCAAGAGAAAATTAAGAAGCACTATAAACTGCGCGATTCTGGCAAGAACCTCGAGAAGGCAATTCATTACTGCCAACAGCAAATAGCCCTTGCCCCATTAGCTATGTCTGCCATGAAGAAAAATCCTGGCATGTACGATAATGGGCAATTCTTTGCTCCTGGACATCATGGTTACAGACAATACGCGACGATCCTCAAGAAGCAGAAGGACGCAGCCGGCCTGGATGCTCTCCTTAAAAAGAAAAAGGCGGAAGGATGGGCAGACTAAAGATGTTTGGTTTGCTACGATTTTCTTACTTTTACTGAGGGGGATAGGGATATGAGCTTTGCCAGTCAATCTACGCAGCAAATTTTTCCATTTCCGGCTGACGTTGCCTTTGAAAAACTTTTAGAGGCTATTCCAGAAGTCGGGATGACGATTAAACAGAAGGATGACACACTTCGCCGAGTTTCCGTAAGTGCTGGAATTTCACTTTTCTCATGGGGTGAAAATGTGTCTATTGTGGTGAATTCCGACGGCGAAAACTCATGCGTCGTCGGTATAGACTCCGCCCTGAAGTTAGGCGTTAACGTGACAGGTGCACACAGGCATCAGAAAAACTTCGACAAAATCATTTATGCACTTAGCGGCAAATTAAAAGAGTGGCAAAGGCAGCAGCCTTTAGACCTCGGTCCCGAAAAAACAGATGATGAGTATCTCGAAGAGGCCCGAAGAAAAGCTGGGCTAATATAACAAAACTCAACCCCAAAACCTCGCTTCGGCGGGGTTTTTTATTGCCCGGAGAAAAGGAAATGGCTGAGAACGCTGGCGGTATTTATTACGACATTGAAATGGATGTGCGCGGGCTACTTACCGCTCAGCAGCGCGTTAACCAGCGCCTTGATCTGATGGAACGGGGATTTGATAAAACATCACGCTCCATTGATACCACAGAGCGTTCGATGTCGAGCTTGTCACGTGTAGCGGTTGCGCTCACCGCGGCATTGTCAGTTCAGCAGGTGGCTGAATACGCTGATGCGTGGGCTACTGTTAACAATAAATTATCAAACTCTATTCGCCCATCAGAACAACTTGCCGATGTAACCGAGCGGGTTTTCAACATTACTCAGCAAACTCGCAGTAGTTTAGATGCAACGGCATCCCTCTACGCAAGACTAGAAAGGGCAACCAGGCAGTACGGGACCAGCGCAGATGATCTGGCGAAGTTAACCACAATTATAAACCAAGGGTTCGTTGTATCAGGTGCCACGGCGCAAGAGGCCGAGAACGCGATTATTCAGCTATCTCAGGGCCTTGCTTCTGGAGCTTTACGCGGCGAGGAATTCAACTCTGTAAACGAGCAGGGTAACCGCCTTATCGTAGCCCTTGCTGACTCTATGGGGGTCAGCATCGGCCAGATGCGCAACATGGCGGCACAGGGCAAGCTAACGACAGATGTTGTGGTTAACGGTCTGCTTTCCCAGGGGAGTTTAATCGGTGCTGAATTTGCCAACACCACTACGACTATCAGCCAGGCTCTTCAGGTTGCTGGCAATAACATCACTAAGTTCTTCGGTGAAAATTCTACGGTTAAAACAGGCGCGGCAATTTTCAGTGATGCAGTGGTCACCATCAGTGAGAATATTGGCGGACTGAGCGCGTTGCTGACTGGTGCCGCGGCTATTCTTGGGAGTCGGTATGTCGGCGCCTTAACTATGGCTACTGCGGCTAAAATCAAAGCAGCTGCCGCATCACGCACGCTTTCAGCAGAAGAATCATTAGCAGCTCAGGCTTCCGCGAATAAAGCAGCGGCAGACCTCAGGGCTGCAGCGGTCGCAAAACAACGGGCCTTAGATGAGATAAGGCTCGCAGAAATGATGCGCCTTACTGCTATCAGCGAAACCAACGCTGCGGCAGCTGAACAGCGCTTGTCCGTTGCCAGGGTTGCGGCTGCCGGTGCGGTTGATAATTATAATCGAGCACTGGCGGCAAACAGGGCTGCTCAAATGGCTCTCTCATCTGGTGCCAGCCTGGCTAGCAGGGCTCTCGGGTTAATTGGTGGGCCTGCCGGAGCGGCAATGCTTGCTGCTAGTGCAATCCTTTACTTTTCACAGCGCGCAAAAGAGGCCAGGAATGACGCTAATGCCCTTGCAGATAGCGTTAACGATCTGAGCTCAAAATTCCAGACGATGTCGCATACAGAGCTGGCGGCAACGATAGGAAAGCTAAGCCAAAGCCTGCCTGAATTAAGTGACGCGGTATCAGACGCACAAAAGGAATTCAATGACGCGACATCGGCTGTCCAGCGACAGCAGCGAGAAATTGCAAACTGGGGTACGAATACAACGAGAGGGCGGCAGGCTGCCGAGGCGCTTAGCGGCGCACAGGATAACCTAGCTATAGCTACCCTTGAGCTGGAGAAGGCCCAGAACAGACTGAGTCAGACCCAAAACGCCATTAACATTGGCCGCGCTACGCTAAACGGAACGATGAAGCAAGGTATCGATTTGCTGCGCAGGGATGGGCAGGAAGCGGGAATTGCTGCCGGCATGATGAGCAAGTTGGGAGATATGATTAATTTTGCGGCCAAGGCAAAAGACAAATTCAACTCCAGCAGCCTCATGGTTGAACGCCCGAAAGATGTTCAGGAGTATCTGGATAAGCTACAGGATCAGGTAACACTTCAGAGCGAGCTTAATGACAGGAAGCGAGCGCAATTAAGGGCTGAGCAGGACATTAGGAAACTCGGTGGATCAGAGGCGGATGTTAACCTTGCTCGTGACAGAGCAGCAGCTGAATTCGATGCTCAACAAGCGCAGCAAAATAACAAAAAGGCCACCAAGGAAGCGGAATCTGAGGCTAAGAAACTTGCTAACCAGCAGGAATCGGTAAACCAAAAACTTGAAAATCTGCGCCAGCAATCAGAGCTCGCTGCTGGCTCAACGCAGGAGTTAAGCCGGGAGCAGGCAGTATTACAGGCTCAGCAATCACTAGGTAAGGGAGCCACCCAAGAGCAAATTGCCCTTGCCGGTAAATACCGTGGAGAAATATGGGATACGGCTAATGCCCTCAAAGCCCAGGCTGCGGCAGAAAAACCGCTCCCTGAAGCCAGAGAGAATGCGTCTTACCAGCAGGATGTTAAAGATCTGCAAACTGCACTGGCCGCCAAAAAAATCACTCAGCAGCAGTACAATCAGACCAGTGAGCAACTGGAGGCTCAGCACCAGGTTAATCTGGCTAAGATACGCGCTCAGCAAACTGTAAGCCCCATGCAGGAAGCTCGGGGGCAGATTGACCCCGTCCAACAGCTGGCTAATCAGCATGCTCAGGAGTTGGCTCTCATCCAGCAGTTCGAAACGCAGAAGGGGCAGATAACCCAGCGCGGTCTTGAACTGATGAATGCCGCTAACACTCAGTACGAGCAACAGCGCATAGCGGCGCAGTGGGAGATATGGAGGCAACAAAACGCAGGATATGAGGTAGCTGCTGCGGCATTTGATTCATTTGCAGGAAACGCCTCTAATGCCCTCACTGGCATACTCACTGGCAGTATGTCTGTCAGCGAAGCCATGAGCTCACTCGGATCAACTGTCCTAAACAGCGTTATCAACTCCTTTGTCCAGATGGGAGTTGAGTGGTTGAAGTCTGTAATTATGGGGCAGGCTGGAATGACCGCCGCTTCTGGAATGGCTATTGCGCAAGGGCAACTAATAGCCGCATCCATGGCTCCGGCTGCTGCAATGACCTCCCTTGCCACGGCTGGCGCTAACGCTATCCCCGCTCAGGCAGGAATAGCTTCAACAGTTGGCATGGCGCAGGCCCTTTCAATAGCCGGCGCTCGCTACAACGGCGGACCGGTATCAGCCGGCGGCCTGTATCAGGTCGGCGAGAAAGGTAAGCCAGAGATTTACCAGGCCAGCACCGGCAAGCAGTACATGATCCCCGGCGATAACGGGAAGGTCATCAGCAATAAGGATATGCAGTCAGGAGGAGGGATCAGCGTGCAGGTGAACGTCATCAACCAGTCTACCGGTGCCACCGTACAGAGTGCCGACGGCTATATGCAGGACGGTAGCGCAGTGGTGGATTTGCTGATCACCGACATGGAAAGAGGCGGCCCCATATCCTCTCAGATGCAGCAGACATTTGGACTAAGCCGCAAAGCGCAAGGTGCTTACTAAACCAAACCCGCTCCGGCGGGTTTTTTAATGGGTGAACATAATGAAAGTAGCAATCGAAGTGAATGGCGAGGTTATCTGGTACCGCGACAGCGATAAACAGGAGGGGGTGGCGTCGTTGGGCTACTTGAAGGACGGCACACAGCAGAAAATCATTGCCGCCCTTGAGGAGGCTTTATTCCAGGCGAAAGGGCAGATGCTATTGCCTGATTACGTTGATTGAATATCTGTATGTAGCGCGATGCCCGGCAGGGAGAGCCAGAACGACATTCCAGTTACCGGAGTGCGGCACTGCAATGTTGGCGGGAAATTGTTTATAGAATCCTCCGTAGACCTTGCAACTTTCACCTCGCTTATATCGGTTATAAGCAGCGTCATCCATAACAAGGACGTTGATTTGGTGGGAGCACTGAACGGAAACTATTGATCCTCCCTCCATGTAATCCCTGCTGTGCGTGTAAGACATATGACCTCTCTTGCTGTGTGTGAAAAATACACAGTATCAGCGAGACACATTTAGTAACATCCTGATAAAAGATCAGTGCCGCAGCCGCGGCATTTTTTATGCCCGGAGGAAACGTGGCAACAGTTCAATACCCTCCGTTCCTGCCGCTTCCCCAGCGTGCCGATCAGAACATGACGCAGGATACAGCCTGGCAGACGACGCAGACGGCAGTCGGTCCATTGATAATCACGCCGATCACCACGGACCTCAAAGCAACCTGGACGCTGCAGTGGATTTTCACGCTGGCACAGGCTGAGCGATTTAAGTCGTGGCTGCGCTCGCCGACATACTGCGACCGCGGGCGCGCCTGGTTCCAGATGCCGATCGACCTGGGTGATACGCAGGGCGTGCAGCAGCAGACGCTGCATTTCGTCGACATGCCGGTACAGACCAGCAAAAACGGTAACATTGTCACCTGGACCGCAACGGTCATCAGCAACGGTATCGATGACATAACTGAGGACTACGACGACTGGATCGTTGAGGCCCAGCCTGGCTATGGATACTGGCTGGATTATCTGATAACCGAAGTGATGCCGAGGGCAGACTGATGCCGACTTTACGAGAATGGAAAGAGCGCAGGCCGGCCAGTGATATCAAACAGACGGTGGAGTTTTACCATCCTGCGTTTGGTTATTACAGGGTAGTCAATAACCTGTTCCGCCCGGCGACGTTTGGCGGCAACTCATTCGAGCCTGCGCGGTTCAGCGTGACCGAGCCGGCACAGGACGGGACGGCGGTCATATCAATGACCATAACGTTTGTCGCCGCCACGGAACATGTCAGGCAGACACTGAAAAGCTGGCGCGGGGCGGCGCGCATGACGCCGATACAATGCCTGTATCAGCAGTGGAATGCGATTGGTGATGCATCATCCCTGAAAGACTGGACGCTTTACGTGAACGACATTTCAGCCGATGCCAGCAACGTCACTGTGACCGCCGGTAAGACCAATCCGCTGACGTTGGCCAACTCCATCATTTACACCACGAAAGACTATCCCGGACTGATCACCGTATGACACAGAGCGACTTTATCGGGCTTGTTAACGGCAAGCCCTGGGCTAATCGCGCCTGCAGTTTTGAGCAGATGGACTGCTGGGGCCTGGTGGTTCTCTATTACCGGCATGTGCTCGGCCTGGAGCTGCATCACATCGCCGGCTACGAATCGGGCGCGGATTTCATCACCTGCTACGAACAGGAGCACGCGCACTGGCGGCGTGTGCCGGTTGCCGCCATCGGCTGCATCGCGGTTTTTTACCGAGGCGACGTGCCGGCGCATATCGGTGTGATGATCAGCCCGGTGAAATGCCTGCACGCCCGCGGGGAGTTTGGTTTTGTGCGCTGCGATAGCCCGCTGGCATTACTGAAGGTTTATAGCAAAGTGGAGTACATGGTGCATGGTGCGATATGAGTTACAGAGGCTGCCTGGCGCGCCGCTGCAGCGGGGAACGGTAGATGCCGGCACCACACTGGTGAGCCTGCTGGATTCTCTGCAGCTGCACCGCGATGTTATCGTGAAACTGAATGGCAGAGCACTGCCGGACGATTACGACATCAGCCGGCCACTGCGATCTGGCGACGTGGTGGCTGTGTTCGACCAGCCAGAGGGCGGGGTTGGCAAACTCATCACCACGATATTGCGTCCGGTCACGAAAATCCTCTCCGGCGCGCTGAAGGTGTTCGGACTGTCAAATAAGCCTAGTGCGTCGGTATCGGTGGCGACAGGCGAATCCCCCAACAACGACTTAACCGGCCAGACGAACCGCGCGCGACTCTACAAGGGGCGCCCTAACATTTACGGCCAGTGCCGCGTCTTTCCTGACCTGATTCAGGAAGCACTGTTTGAGTTCGTCGACAATAACAAACAGCTTACTGAATGGTTCGAGGTGGGTTACGGCCGGTACACCATATCGTCGATCCGCTACTCGGAATCGAACCTCGGCAGCCTGGCTGGCGCCAGTTCCGCTATTTATAACCCTGGTGACGTGATCGGCACGATTGAAGTCGGCTATCAGTTCGATGATGTCGATAACGAAACTGTCCCCGGACTGAACGAAAGCCAGGACTTCCCGGCCCAAACCGCTACCACGACGGCGCCGACATCGGTGGCGATCGAGAGTAATCAGCTCAAGGCTGTTGTGCTGTCGAACGATGACAACTTTGCATACTTCGCCGCGCTGGCGGTACCTCATCCCGTGTCATTCGTCATTAATGCTACCTGGAGCGAAGGCGGGACAAGTGTCACACGGAATGTCACCGGCGCCGGGAATATCATCTCCTCGGAGAGCTTTATCGGCGACGATACGCTTTCGTACACGACGTTCTATATTGGCGAACTATCGGGAGAAATTACGTCTCTGCCGGGCAATGCAGTTATCAACCCGACGCTGTTCACGCTGAACGACCAGACCCCTCTGGTTATCGGACCGTCAGTGTCGCCGATCGTCTCGACGCAGGTCTGGGTGCATGTGCTGGTTCAGCTCGGCGCGACGGCCGGCACAACGCAATACCGGATCAAGTTCTGGCAGGTCGATGACGACAACAATCAGGTTCCGGGGACATCCGAGCAGCACGATTATTTCTTCGATAACGACTTCCAGGTGACGACCCGGTATTTCCGCACAACGCATAAGTTCGTTCCGTCTGCCGGGGCGGGGCGCTATGCGGTGACCATCGAGCGCCTCGACAACAGCAATGACGCCAACGTCGTGACGCTGATGGCGATCCACGCAGTGAACGTGCGCGAAAACGTCGTGTATCCGGAAGACACGATTGCCCGCATCACGATCAAAGGCTCGAACGACAGCAACAGCAACCGCGAGCAGAAGTACAACATGCTGGCGCAGCGGCATACCATCAGCTACGACCGGACAACCGGCGCGGTCGATTATACGCTGCGGCCGAGTCGCTCGTTTGCCGACGCTATCCTTCACGAATGGGTGGTTGTGGGTAAGCAGGACGTGGCCAGTATTGACGTCGCCGCTCTGTATGCCATTGCCGATTCGCTGCCGGATGCCCAGCTTGGGTATTTCGATTACACCTTCTCGGATGAGAAGCAGTCGCTGGGTGAGAAAATAGCGACGATCGCCAATGTGGCCCGCGTTGACGGCAATAACATCGGCGATGTGCTGACGTTCTGGCGTGATGAGAAAGTGACAAATCCAGACGCGGTTTTTGCGCGCTCAAACATGTTCTGGGACGAGTACAAAGTCGCCTGGCAAATGTCTCTCCCCGGCGGTTACGACGGCGTGGCGCTGGACTACGTAGACCCGTTGACGAACAAAAAGGCGTACATCTACCTTCAGATCGACAGCGGCGGGATCACTGAGGTTGAGGACGCCACGGTTAATGCGATGCAGATCAGCCTGGACGGCTGCCGAAACGCCACTCAGGCGATAGACCGGGCCTGGCTTGAGGCGAGAAAAATTCTCTACTCACGCCTGACCATGACGGTGAAAGTGCTGGAGTCGACGCAGGTGGTGCGAGGTACGGTGGTTCAGTGTCCGGACATGTACGACAACGCGCAGCAGACTGGATACATCACCGGGCGCTCCGGGGATGTGTTCACGACGTCAGAGCGTATCGACTTTTCCCTCGGCGATATGTGGGTGGTGATGACCGACAGCCTCGGCAATTACCGCGGGCGCTGGCTGGCCTATCCGGTAAACGGCAATGCCAAGGCATTCCAGGCTGCAGCCGATACCTTCGATTTGAACATTTATGACCGAGTAAATGTGCAAAACTCCAGCCGGTATTTCATCGCTACCGACTCGGAACTGAACTCCACAATCTGGCGCGTCGATAGCGCCAAGCCAAATGGTGACGATACTCAAACGCTATCCCTGACTGAGTATTCAGACTCGATTTATCCGTAACACAGAGCAGTAATTACCAACCTTCGCGCACAACATCAGATTAATTTCTGAGGGGTTCGTGCGCCTTATACATAGGGCGACATGCACAATGGCAGAAGTTCCACTCCCGACACCGACACAGGTTCCGGTACCTAGTACCGATATCCGCAATGCGGTATTTGCAGGCGCGAAGCTTGATGAGGAAGTAACCGGTTCTGGCGAATATTACACTGATCGCCTTGGTGTAAAGCGCCTGACTAATACCGGGAGAAATAATAAGTTTAACTCCGACCAATCGTACCGGTCCGAGACATTTCAGGCCATGATTTCTGCGCAGGAAATCGCATTTGACTACCAGCTCCATCAGCAGGCGCAAATGTTCACTACAGCCATGCTTGAACAGAAAAATGCATGGGATGACCAGATGGAGGACCAGAAAGATGAATTTATCGATCTGCTAACTTCTTCCGGATATTCGTGGCTCAATGATTACATAGATGGCCCAGTGACATTCTTTAATCGTAGTCAGGTAACAGTCTATAATGGCGTGGCATATCGTCTTGCTGCTTCCACTCCTGTTGGCTTCACGACCACAGGAACCAGCGCGGAATCCTGGGCCAATGACAAGGATAAGCTGGTCCCGATCGGCGATAATGATATACGCCAGCAGGTACAGTATCAGCTCGGTAAATGGCTTCCTTCTGCAGCCGCACTGATGCTCAGTGAAGAGGATGCCTCAGCGATTTATGTTCGCGGTTTTTACGGTGTGAATGATGGGGGGGCGGGTACCTGGCTGGCGACAGGGGTGACCATCACCGGTAACGCAGGTAAGCACATTCCTTCAACTGCAAAAATATACAATAAAAACGGTGTTGAATATTCGTTAGATATCTCCAGCGGGGTTATCAATGTGCTGGCTAACGGATTAAAACCCTATACTTATGCACAGTGTAAGGATGATTCAACTGATAATTATGTATGTGCAGCGGAGGTCTATAACGGCATAATTTCTCTGCTTCCTCCGGCAGTGTATACATCCAATAATGAAGCAAGTTATACGGGAGGAAGAAGGCTTAAAATAAATTTCCCATCTTTAAGGACGCGTTTCGGGAAGACGTATTTCAAGAAAGCATCTGGTGTTTGTGTAAACGGAAATAGCGTAAGGTTAATTCTTTGTGCCGGGCCATCAACTAAATTCTCTGCAACTGGAGTAAGGATTGATGGCTTTAGTCATGGCTATAACGAAATAAAAGAGAAATGGGATGCCGTAAATTCAAATTTATATTGGGGGTCGCTCAGCCTGCAGGATTTTAAGCTGCAGGATATCATTCTAATCGGCGACCATGATATAACGAAAACAGCCAGCGCATGTACGGGTGGCGTAGGCAACATGACTCTCAACCCCGAAGGCGAAATCGTTTCAGGGCTGTGCGTTAAAGATTTTAACTGGGATCGTGTTGCAATGCCCAGTCAGATTGAGGCGACTTACTTCAATCAGCAGGGTCATGCGTTTGATAATAATGAGTTAGATTATAAATACATAACTGACTTCATGGTGAACTCATCGGGCGTCCCCACACGAGCCGGAAATTTTAACCGTGTCAAAGAAGACAACTGTAAGTATGAGTCAGGGAGACGCGGGGTTTACCGCAACGCTTGTGACTGGACCACCTTAACCAACTGCGAAATCATCAACCGCAGGGCATGGTGGCAGTCCGGAAACGTTGATGGAACTATCCCGGAATACATAGCGGTATGTACCGGAACTGCTATGCACGTTTCCGGGGGTTATTGGGGTCCCGCAGCAGCAAAAGACTACAACGGGCGTCTTGGAACAGTATATGGGACTGCACAAAACCATGTATTCAGCGGTGTTTACACCGAATGGACTTACAACTTCTACACTGTTTCGCGCTGGGGCTTTAACGGCAAGGCAAGCCGACTGTTTAGCCTACATCTTGATTGTTTAAGTACCTATAAAGATGACGCCAGAAACTACTGTATGCTTCGGTTTGAAGGCGGCTGTTTCCCGACAACGGATGATGGTGGTAACTCGATATACCCGGACGGTTTCTATCATTACGATACGCCAAACGGCCTGTCGGGACTGTCATTCAATAGTCCGGTACGCGACTGGGGTGCATTTCATCACGGGGGTTATGATAATAAATTTGGGCCTTATAACTGGTATGTAGGTGTGGGCACTGACTGGGATTCCTGGCGTGATCGGCCTTATGCAAAGGAAATGTTTAACCCGTATGGGTTTGCGATAAATGCTGGTCCAGCAATGGCCCTGTGGGCCAACCCGTCTATAAAATCAGAGATAGGGATCTGGATTAAAGACCTGAGCGGCAACTTTGACCCCCAAAGAGTTTACGCATGGATAACAGCGGCAGGGCAGGAAAGCTCAGTTAATACAGATACGGCTCTTTACAAAGCACAGGCTGAATTGTGGGTTGATTTTAATAACGGGTATAAGTTGTTAAAAATAACAAACAAACGGCTTACAGCCTGGGATGGTCTGTTTAGCTATCAGCGGAACTGCGGTATTTATTTTGACGTTCCATCTGATGGAAGCACGCCGATCGTTGTTAAAGCAATAGAAGCTTACACGGGTGGTATACCTGTATTCCCTAATGGTTGCGGAAATTACGTTCCTGAATCAGCTGCAACCAGCGTTCTCAGCACAGCTACCAATATAGTAGGGGCGGGATTTTCTATCGGTGGTGGGATTTTTTCACCAGGTGATATTATCGGGCCGTGGTCGCATGTGCGGCGTACGCAAAGCGGTTACGTCATCTCCCCGACGCTGACCCCTGGATATACGCTGGATCGGAAAATGGTGACAGGTGGCTGCACGCTTGAAGCTGCTTTCAAAGTTGCATTCAGCGCAACAGTGACAACTGTCAACAGCAATGCGACGACTATCATCACAGTGCCTGCTGCATATCTGCCGTACGTAGCTGTTGGTATACCGCTGTATATCACCGGTGGTTCATCAACAGGTGTTACCGGTCAGGTTCGGTTGATTAAGCGCTTGATGAACAGTGACGGTACATTATCTCCGCGATATCTGGTACAGGGAACCATCGGTGCGGTGGGTGACACTCTGACCATCGACCAGGCGCAAATTCCGCCGTACACGTTCTATAATGACCGCAACTTCAATGCTGTTACCGCGACGTCAGTGACTGTCAACGGAGTGTCAGTAGCAAACGCCCACAGGTCTACATACTCTTCAGCTATTGGCTATGGTGGCGCATCCGGAGCTAAAGCGCTGGAGTTCTACGTCAATGGTGGAACCGCCTACACGCAAAGGATTGTTGCCACGTCTACGACGGTAATGAGCCTGGAAACCGGCGGAAACCTGTCAGTAAACGGGAATACCTACCCGAATGCTGACGGCACCTATTCGCTTGGCACCCCATCCGGCCGCTGGTCGCAGGTTTTTGCATCGAATAGCGTTATCGGGACGTCAGACGAGACGCATAAAACCCGCCCACGGGCAGACACGCCGGCGGAAACCGACGCCTATTATGAAATCGGACAGCTCCCCGGCGTCTGGCAGTGGCTGAAAAATACATGGTGGAAGGAGATGGCGCCCGCCTGCACTCCGGGCCGACTGTTCAGGCGGCGATTGCCGTGATGGATAAGTACGGTCTTGACTGGCGGGAATATTCCGCGTTCTGCTATGACGAGTGGGATGCACAGGATGCGATTATTGAGACGTGGGATGACGAGTGGGAGGTAAACCCCGGCACCCCAGCTGAACTGGACGAAGAAGGTAACGTGGTTGTTGAGGCGGTACCGGAAACGCGCACCCTCATCAGAGCGGCGGGAAGCAATGTTATCCAGGAAGCGCGGGAGGCCGGAAGCGTCTACGCATTCCGTAAGGAGGAACTGCTCTTCTGGATCAGCAGGGCAACCATCGCAAAACAGCAGGATATTGAAAAACGCCTGGCAGCTATTGAAGCCAGTATGTCCTCGTAAAAACGGGACAGGATAACGGCCAGGGATGGCCTTTTCGCAGGTGATCTAAATGAGAGTTCAAGTGGTCAAACGTCGGGCATCAGGAGCTCAGCTTTATATGATGCTTGTGGCAGTTGCTGTTACGTATTTTTATGGCTGGGGGTTAGGTGCGCTGGCGTCGGTCGTTTTATCTGTTTTATATTCATTAAAGATTACATATAAATTTAGATGAAAGTGTTAAGTTAAAAAATTAAAAATGGAGTTACTGATCTCATTTATTTAAAATAATTGAGCTAAACACTCAAGGTGTACTTAATGATAGTAGCCCACCTTGAATTAATGGTTTTAATTAAATGATCATGATAGCTTCTTGCTCATCATTCCTATGTAATTAAAAGGACAGGTTTTATCTATTTTCTTGTAAGATATGTCAGCATTTATCTCTAATGTAGCCGCTGCTCCGGCAGCCATGGCTGTTAGTAATGCGGTAGTTTCCCCAAGTCCTATTGCAATAGCTCCTCCATATGCTGAGCCTGCAAATTTCATTACTTCCTTAATTGAGAAATTAAACTTTACATTTGATAAATTAAATTTTATTTTGCTTTCTTTGTATAGCTTTATTATATCATAACAAGCTCTATCTAGTTCATTAACGATCATTTTGAATTCCATTTCTTTGTTTTCTGCCTTCATTATTCTCAATTCAAACTCATTAAGCTTTATCATGAGGTTTTTTAATTCATCGCCACGCTTAAGCCTGAACTCAAGTATGTCATGTATATTTGTTGATACTGATGGCTCTGGTATTGCATTTATTAAGTTAACTATTTCGCCGTGATCTGGTAAGGTATTTTCTTTGTCATTGGAAAACAATCCATACGCATCATTTATTGTGGTGTTAGATTTTTTGCTGTTTAGCTTTTCAAATACATATTTTTTGTTTTCTTTATAAATTATATCACTAACATACCCACCACCATTTATTTCAAGGATGTCCATTAAAATAAATCCGGCTTTGTTTAACTCTCTAAATTCCTCCACAACCTCGTATGCCGCATAATAAAAGTTATTGTTAGGCGTTAAAATTTTATCCCAATACAAAGCCGAAATCATTAAGGTTCGTGGTGATAGGTTAGCGGTGAGTTGCACTGATTTTTTATTATGATCCAGATACATTTCTGGGTAAATAATTATATGATTTTCCATGTCATTCCTTAAGTGTTAACTATATATAATAAACCAGACTACTCTCATCACGGTACGCTATTGTTATGAGCATATTTTTGTATTTTGTCAATGTGGATTGATGTTGTGGGATCTGAGTGTTACTTAATACACTGAAAGAAAAGTTAATTTTTACATTATTGGCAAACTGCAGTTTGCAAAAATCATGGGGAGGTCGCTTGTCACTTCGGAAAGGGAAAGTATCGAGGGGGAAGCACTGGATGATGTTACTGTCGCCGGAGTCGTGACGTTTACTATCTGCGATGTGCGCCAGGACAATGCGGTTGTTTAGTTGCTGTCAGCTCGAGGCTGCTGTGTCGTAGATGTGGCGTGACAGGAATGCACGATAAAGACAGGGATGTATTCAAACGACACGAAACGACACAAAACCGGATGCGAACGCGGTAAACATGTGTGATTACAGTGAGTTATTTAACGCTCTACTTTCTTCTAAGCCGTAGGTCACAGGTTCGAATCCTGTAGGGCGTGCCATACTCACTTCTCTTAGCGTCCTCTGAAGTCTACTCAACCCAGTATATACGCGGCATTTTCAAATATTCCATTACCTCAATGTCTTCTATGATTCATTGAAATCCACATTCATGTGGAGGGAGATTCCTGTTCAATGAAAGGAGATACCCCAGGTGAAGCTCGCAGCCCGCCAGGTCGATATATCTAAAACTAAGGACAAACCCTATAAGCTGTCTGATGGCGGTGGCCTTTATCACCGTTTGATGCGCGTGAGCTGGAATGCATTATTGTCAGCCAACGACACGTAACAGCAGGGGCACTTCATTACCCGCATCATGTTTTCAGACCGATAATCAGCGAGCGCTAAGCATGGCGGCTGTGGTAGGATACAGTTGCTGTCAGGAGCCCTCCTCAAAAATATTAAGGCTTGGGTAATATATGAATACTCGTTCGTTATATTGAAAGAACAGGAGCCTGATTTCATATGTCAGATATTGAACTTGAAAGATTTAAGGCAATGCTTCGTGATGAGTCTATTGATGACCTGCTAACCGCGCTTGCGTACAAGATTCCTTTGTACAGATTAGACCCATTAATCATCAGGGGGCGAACAGAGCACATCACAAATGCGGAATTAATCGAGTCGTTTGACCGATTATATCAGGCCGGAATTTTGATGACTGGTGAGAATGGTCAAGTAGTGAAGGGGCCTAAATGGGTTGAACCAGAGTTCGTGAAAATGGAGAAATACTTTCCGCATCCGCGGTAATAGCAACATCCAGATTACCCGAAAATAGGTTCATGGGCACGACGTAACCGACTAACTCGAACACCTTTGCAGCTATGTACTTTTATCCTCTAATTTCCGCTATCAATCCTGGATAGCACTCAGGGGGTTATTAAGTGGTAACTCATCAGCAAAGATGTGCATGCTGTCGATGACTTGGCATTCATTGAGTTGGCGCCTGGCGGAGCGTTAAACGGATTCATCAGTAGTTGATCGCCTGGTCTACCTATTGCAAGACAACGTTTAGCCTCGCCCTGCTTTTTGCAGTGATACTTACACTATCGCTGGCTTCTGAAGGGCGTCGGACATAACGCAAATTATGCATGGTTCGTTACTCTGAATTATTCATAATAGTCGCGCATTACGTTGAATATCCGCAGGCTATATACCTGGTAGACTCCTCACTGGAGCAGGGCCCGTACTCACATTTTGCGGGCAGGATAATACACCTTAAATATTTGAAGGGATAGGATACTTCAGCTCGATTTGCGGCGCATCGCTTAGCCGCCGGCCAGATTTTGCCATCAGGTATCCGGCGATTTCTTCAGGCGTTAAATCGACATGAAGCATGTCTTTATCCTGAAACCATTCATTAGGCCAGTAGATGAGGTCGGATGGATTGGCATCAAAGTTTTTCTCAAGCAGTCCCAGCGCGTAGCTTTGTTCAGATTCCTTACCTTCGGCCTGACACACAAACTGGATGATCTGAATCAGCTCATCCCAGGATAAATCCGCCACGTATTTTTCTTGATTAAACGCCATCCGGGTGAAGTCTTTTGCACTGGTCCATGAAGAGAAATCCCGGAAATCAGAGAATGCATACGGGTTAATAACCTGGCTATTCCAGTCATTTATCAACATTTTCAACCCGGCATCCTCTTCCTTAGCCCCGTTATCAATTTGCGCCAGTATCTCTTCGGCCATGTCCGCTAGCTGTTTCAGTTTCTGGCGGTTTACTTTGGCTGGTTGCAGACGTTCGGGTAATGGCATCGGGTTATTCCTTGTAAAATTGAGTGCATCAGTGACAAGCTATGCTCCCATCCTGGCCAAACATTTATCCAAAGTCTATATACAATCAATCCCTCTTCTGACAACGAGCGTCTAACGGTATAAATATCAGCGGTAGGTCCCGGACGTTCGTTACCCGCTATCCGGAAAAAATCTACTTTTCAAGATGAAAAGTGGCTTCGCAAACCATATCTGTTAGCCGACTTCTCTGTGCAGGAGGCCGCTTGCGGCCTGTTTCAGAGTACACCCAGTTGTACCGTTCCCCGCCAAATAACCGCAATCTGATAACAAAAAGTTTAATTTTTTTCCCCGCCGCGCTGACTATAGTTAGGGCACTTTCACTTGCCCAATAAGGTCACGATTATGAAATTAGTTATCGCCTCCGTAATTTCTCTGCTCAGCTTCAGCGCGCTGGCGGCGCCAGAGGGGACGCTCAGCGTACACATTCTTAATCAGCAAACCGGGCTCCCTTCACCGGGGGTGCAGATTGAGCTGGATAAACAGCAGGGGGAGAGCTGGCAGCATATCGCCACCGGTAAAACGGATGCCGATGGGCGGATTAAATCGCTCTATCCGCAGGCGGAGAATATGGAGCCGGGGGTGTATAAAGTGACGTTTAAAACCGGTGACTATTTTAAAAGCCAAAATATGAATACGTTCTTCCCGGTGATTCCGGTTATTTTCAATGTCACAAAGCAAAATCAAAAACTGCATATCCCGCTGCTGCTCAGTCAGTACGGATACTCTACCTACCGCGGCAGCTGATGACCCAAGCCGCTATCCAGCCAACGCCTGCGCGGCTTCCGCAGGCGTCACACTTTTCTCGCACCACGATGTCCACGCCTAACGCTCGGTCTCTTTCTCTTTAAAGTGTTTAACGGCTTCGTCGTACATCGCCAGCAGGCCGGAAATTTCGCCTTCATATTGCGGCACGCGCTGGGCGCGAACGAGCTCAATCAGCAGCGCATAGGCTGCTTCTTCCGGGGCCGCATGTGGATTGATCAGTCCAGACATATCACCTCCTTAACAGTGGGCCTTTAGCCTACCCCTCGGCGGGAAAACGCAACAGCCTGATATGCAACCAGTACTTCTTATATGGCTCTTGTGAAACCTCAGAGGCGAAGACCACGGCGGAAATCAATTGAAGGAGGGGTTATCCAGACCACTGGCGTGGCGATTAGCGGTGCATCTACACCGGCAGGAGGCTCATCATCAGCCAGGCGATGGCGATGCAGATAAGGGTCATCGACAGCACAAAATTCATGGTAGCTCCTCTTCATCCTTTCTTTACTCGCCGTAAATTTTGACAGTGATGATCGCCTTTATCCTTGGCGATTTGTGCCGCTATCCGGCGGTGGGCTGGGGAAAGACGGCCTGTTTCCCCGTGAAGGCCAGCAAAATATCCTCTTTGTCAGGGTTATAGTGATGACATCAATGAATAAGCGGCATCACATTGGTTATGTTGGTCTTTCCGCCTGAAGAATGACTTCAGGTCGCTGATAAGCTTGCTGGGGGACTAACAGGATGAGCACTACACCGTTAACGCTTTCTTTTGCCGGGCAACAACCGCCCATCGCCCTGCCGCAGGTGCCGGGAACGCGGGGGCCGGTGGGAGTCGACATGCGCGGGCTAAATCAGTCCGGATTCTGCAGCTATGACCCCGGCTTCGCCAATACCGCCGGATGCCAGTCGGCGATCTCGTGGATCGATACGGAAAACAGCGTGCTGCTGCACCGCGGCTATCCGGTAGATCAGCTGGCCCGCCAGTGCGATTTTCTCGAAGTGGCCTACATCATGCTGAACGGTGACGCGCCGGATGAGGCCAGCTATCAAACCTTTCGCGAGACCATCACCCGCCATACTCTGGTCCACGAGCAGATAGCCCGCATGTGCAGCGGCTTTCGTCGCGATTCGCACCCGATGGCGCTGATGTGCGCCCTGGTGGGGGCGCTGGCGGCGTTCTATCATGATGTACTGGATGTGGAAAATCCGCAGCACCGGGCGCTGGCCGCCACCCGGCTGCTGTCGAAAATGCCCACTATCGCCGCCATGAGCTACAAGTACACCATTGAACAACCCGCCGCGTATCCGCGCAACGATCTCTCCTATGCCGGAAATTTCCTGCAGATGCTGTTTGCTATCCCGGCGGAGAAATATGTTCTGAATCCGGTCATCGAGCAGGCGATGAACCAGATCCTGGTGCTGCATGCCGATCACGGGCAGTGCGCCTCGACCACTACGGTGCGCGCGGCGGGCTCCTCCGGGGCGAACTTATTCGCCTGCGTCGCCGCCGGGCTGGCGTCGCTGTGGGGGCCGATGCATGGCGGAGCAAATGAATCGAGCATGCGAATGCTGGAGGAGATTGAAAGCGTCGATCAGGTTCCGGCGTTTCTGCGCCAGGCGAAGCGCGATCCGCAGGCATTTCGCCGGCTGGGTTTTGGCAACTCGCGCTACCGTCACCGTGACCCGCGCGCCGATATCCTGCGTGAAACCAGCCATCGGGTGCTGGCGGAGGTAGGCATGTCTGACCGCCTGCTGCAGGTGGCGATGGCCCTTGAGGACGTGGCGCTGACCGACCCCTATTTTGTGGACAATGGCCTGTCGCCAAGCGTGGATTTCTATACCGCGGTGATCCTTAAAGCGATGAATCTGCCTTCGTCGATGTTTGCGGTGGTCACCGCGGTCGGTCGGACGGTCGGGTGGGTGGCGCACTGGAACGAGATGCACCAGGCGCCGCTGACCATCTACCGGCCACGGCAGATTTACGTTGGCGAGGGCTATCGGGATTACGTCTCCCGACGCGGCGAGCGGTCTGCTGAGCTAAGGTAATGCCTTACAGGCAGGAGGCGCGCGGCGTCTTCCTGCCCAGGCGGGTTACTACTCAGAGATGCCGGGAGAGCAGATAGTGCTCGACGGCGGTATATTCGGTTAACCGGGTATACAGCGCCAACAGGGCGCTGAGAAAAGCGCCTACCTCACAGGCCTGCGGCCTGGGCGTGGCGAGTAATTGCTGTAGCGTAGCTCTCAGTTGATCAAGGTCGGGCTTCAGCACATACGGTATATGCAGGGTGCTGAGGATGGTTTCAGTCTGCTGGAAATCATGACGAGATGGCAACGCCTCGTCTGCGCTTAGCCAGCTCAGAATAATCAACATGAGGCGATTTTTAGCGTAGAGATACGATTTCATGGCCTGTCTCCTGTCGGTAGTGGCGCAACACCATCCCCTGAACTTTGTTCATCAGTTCCACGTTATTTTTCACCGCCAGCTTGCTAAGGACGCGTGAACGGTAGTAGTAGACCCGTTTGATCGTGAGCTGCATGGTGCTGGCCACGTGACACAACGGCATTCCCCCCATCAGCAGGCTGATTAAAAAAGTTTCCTTACGGGTCAGGTTATAGCTGTCAGGTATGGCGATATAGAGCTTGTCGGCGGGGGGCGATGTCAAGCGCGGACCGCGGGCAAGGGCAGCGCTGAGCCCGGCAAAACTGGTGATGAACTCTGCGCCGAGCACAATGGCGAGGCTGCGTTCGAGCTCGCTCAACGGGTAGCCTGATTTGGCAAAAATAAAGATCCGGATCAGGGGATTAAACGATTTTAAACTGAGCGCGACCTGCAGTACTTCGATGCTGACGCTGCTGTAATCAATAAGGATGGTGCTTAGCCGGGCTCCGGCATCGGTCGCAAAAAAAGAATAGAACATCTCACTCTGTCCACTAAACGGGTAACAGAGTATTTCTTTAATATCCAGAGGCTTGCTGTTTGGTTCATTAATATACGCTTTCAGGGCAATATTAAAATATTCTGAATCCGCAATGCAGATCAACATAATGACCTCCTGGCATAAATACGCTGTGCATGCTGTCCTGCCTGATTCGACAATTTACTGTAGAGAATACCCACCTGAAATAACATACTCCCTGCGCTTTCAGTCCAGGGGGGGAGAACGTGGGAGGAGGTGGTTAATAATGAGGGTGAGATAGTTAGATCGCATTTCTCGAATGTTTTTTAGAAAATAAAAAATAAAAATTACCTTTTATTTACAGTGAGTTGTGTTTTTATTGTGCGTCAGTTTTATTTCTTTTTCAAAGTGGTGTTAAGACTTTTCTATAAAAAGTAGAAATGGTCCTGGTGGCGAATTTGAATAATAAATAATGAAGTGAGTAGGATGTCAGTGCAGGGAAGGGGTTAAAAGATAACAGGTTAATCCAATGGACTGAGCATTAATAAATTGTACGTATAAAGTACGCCAGGGTATTTCCTGAACGATTCTCCATAAGCGTGGTGATGAGGAGTGAAGATGAAAAAATACAGCAGAGGAATGGCATCTTTCGTGGTGATGATGATGCTTTCTCCGGTAGCGGCACAGGCTGCTGATGGCAAAGTCACCTTTAATGGTGAAGTCATCGAAAATACTTGTACGGTAGTGAATAAAGACAAGACGGTAACCCTACCGACGGTCCAGCGTTCAGCGCTCAGCAGCGCGGGTGAAACGGCGGGCGTGGTTCCCTTCACCATCGATCTGACGAGCTGCACCCCAGGGGCTGATGTCTCGGTGTACTTCGAGAAAGATCAATACGTTTCCACGGAGGGTCGACTAAAAAACACTCTGTCTGACGGCACGGAAGCAGAAAACGTCGATGTGGAGCTGCTGAACACTCGGTTTACGCCGATTAACCTCGCGGAGACCCCGGCGGTCGCTGCAGACGGCACCATTGCTCGCCCGGACGTGATCCCGGTGGCGGTGGCTGAGCAGGATGGTTCCGCCTCGCTGCCTTTCTATGCCCGCTACTATGCGACCGACGCCGCTACGGCTGGAAAAGTCGCTACCTACGTCAACTTTACGGTGGTCTATCCGTAACCCCTGTCCACGGCCCCGCTCAGGGGCCGTTTGTCCACCCGGCAAGGAGGAGGTGAATATGCGGCGTATGGTTCTGGCACTGCTGCTGTCCAGCTATTTACCCTCGGCGGACGCCAGCATGGTTATTGACGGCACACGGATTATTTTTTCCGGCGACAAAAAAGAGATCGCCGTCCGGGCCACCAATATGGGGGAGACCCCCTCTCTGACGCAGGTCTGGGTCGACGATGGCCGCGTGCAAAATCAACCGGAAAAGGATGCGGCGCCGTTTATTGTGCTGCCGCCGATTGTGCGCATCGAACCGGGAAAAGGCCAGAGCTGGCGCCTGGTGTTTAACGGCAGCCGCCTGCCGCAGGATCGGGAATCGCTGTTCTGGTTCAATCTTCTGGATATCCCACCTGAGCCGAAAAATGGCAAGACTGACAATTACCTGCAGCTCGCGATACGGTCGCGTATCAAGCTGTTTTACCGTCCGGCAGGCGTGGCGGCGGAAAAAATAGCCGCGGAAAAAGCCCTGAGCTGGGCGCTGGCTCCTACGGGCAACGGGCTGCGGGTGAGCAATGCCTCAGCGCGCTATATCACCATCGACAGCATCACCCTTAACGGACAAAAACACGCTGCCGGCATGGTCGCCCCGTTTTCCTCGCTGGAGATCGCGCCTAAAGGGGTCGCGCTGCGCACGCTGCCAGCCAAATTCAGCTTCACCACCATCAATGATTACGGCGCGGTAGTGAATCATAATTATCCTCAGTAAGGACATTATTATGAAATTCAGGGAGATCAAGGTTGGGTTGATGCTGCTCCTTCCCTGGCAGGAGGCATGGGCGGCAGAGGCGTTTAGTTTTAACCGCGCCCATTTGCACGGCGCCGCGCAGGTTGATCTCCAGAAATATCAATACGGTAATCCACTACACGCCGGACAGTACCGCAGCACGCTCTCGGTGAATGGCCGGGACCTGGGGGAAGAAACGTTTGTTATCCAGGAACACGATGGCCAGCTTGAGCCCTGCATCTCACCCTCGCTGTTCGACGCTCTGCAGCTGAAGGATGCCCAGTGGCCAACCGCGGCCACCTGCCTGCGTTTTTCGCAGATCGATAAGGCGATCGGCTGGGAGTATGACAGCGGGGAAAACGTCCTGCGGGTAAATATGCCCCAGTCGCTGCTGCAACCCCATTATCGGGGGGCGGTGAACCTGAAAAAGGTGGATAGCGGCGTGCCCGCCGCGGTGCTGCGCTACCAGGCCAATAGCTATCAGAGCATCGTCGACGGGGACACCAGCAGCCATCATTATCTCGGGCTGGATGCCAGCCTGCGCGCCTTTGGCTGGCGGTTACATCACCAGTCCAGCTACCAGGCGCAGGAAGGGAATACGCACTGGGATAGCATTGCCACCTGGGCTGAGAGAAGTGTAGTGAACTGGGCGTCCACGTTACGGCTGGGTCAGGGATGGACCGACGGAACCTTCTTTGACAGCGTCAGTTTTATCGGCGGCAGGCTGGCTACCGATGTGCGCATGCTGCCGGGCTCTCGCCGCGGTTTTGCGCCGTCGGTCAGCGGCGTGGCGCGCACCAACGCCCGCGTAACGGTCACCCAGAACGGCGCTCTGTTGTACGAGGCAACGGTTCCGCCGGGCAAATTCACCTTCGACGATCTCTATCCCACCAACGCCGGCGGCGATTTACAGGTGACGATCCACGAGGCGGATGGCAGTCAGGACACCTTTACCGTGCCGTACGCCACGCTGCCTGGCCTGGTGCGGGCAGGCGCGGTCTATTATGATCTGTCGCTGGGCTATCTGGATGAGGACGGGATCGCCGGGCGGCCGGGATTTGGCGAAGCCACGCTGCAGTACGGCTTCAATGACTATATCAGCGGCTATACCGGCGCTAACGCGACGACAGATTATTACTCGACGCTGGTCGGCAGCGCCTTCAATACCTACTGGGGCGCGCTGGCGGTCGATCTTTCCCGTTCTGCGGCGAAGGGCAGGGAGCACGGCTGGCAGGAGGGCTACCGCTGGCGGGTGTCCGCATCAAAATCGTTTACATCCGATACGCGAATGCTGCTCTCGATGAGCCACAGCAACGACGGCAATTATCGCTCCATTCGCGATGCCGCCTGGGAGCACGACCGGCACCCCAACGACTGGCGGGAGATGACCCGCTACAGCGCGACGTTGTCTCAGCAGGCCGGCAGCGGCAGTCTGTCATTTAACGGAATCTGGAGTGAGGATGTCCGCCACCACCGCTGGCGCTCATATCAGCTTGGCTATGCCAACCGCTATGGTCAGCTCAATTATTATCTGTATGCCCAGCAGAGCCAGGATATCCATCACCGCAATAATCAGGTGGTGGGCGTCTCCTTTTCGCTGCCGTTCGGGCAGGCGGGCAGCCTGACCACCCGCTTTAACCACGATAAAAACTACGGCAGCCAGCTGCAGTCCAGCTATACCGGCAGCGCAGGCGAGAAAAACGCCTTCAGCTACGGTTTGACCGCCAGCTACGACATGCCGCGGGAGAACCCAAATGAAGCCAGCGTTGCGGCCAACGGTAGCCTGCGGACGGATTATGCGTACCTGAACGCCAGCGCCAGCGCCGGTCGCCATCAGCAGCAGTACTCGCTGGGGGCATCGGGCGCCCTGGTAGCGCATCAGGGCGGCATGACCACCACCCCCGAACTGGGGGAAACCTTCGCCATTGTGGAAGCGCCCGGCGCGGTGGGGGCCCGGGTGGCTAACCGCCTTGGACAGCCGATTAACCGCCAGGGTTTTACGATCATCCCTTACCTCGATCCCTTTACCGCTAACTGGCTGGATCTCGATCCGCAGGGTCTGAACGACCATGTGGAGATTGTCTCCAGCAGCACGACGGTGGTGCCCGATTCGGGCGCGGCGGTGAAGGTCAAATTTGTCACGCGTACCGGCTATCCCTGGTTTGCCCATGTCACGCTGCCGGATGGCGCGGCGCCCCCGCTGGGCGCGGAGGTGTTCGACGACAACGGTCGGGCGGTTGGCGCCGTCGGTCAGGGCGGGCTGCTGTATGCCCGGGTGCCGCAGGACCACGGCAGCGTCTCGGTAGTATGGGGCGAACGCAGCGGGCAACGCTGCCGGTTGGCCTATGCCATCCGCGACGACGCGGTGCAGCAGGTTAGCAGCGGCACGCCGCATCAGGTCTGCCGGCCGGGAATAAAGGAGAAGTAATATGAAAAAAATCATCGCATCAGGGGTACCTCTTCTGCTGGCCGGCGGGTACTGCGCTTCGCTGTCGGCAGCGTGCCAGATGGTCAGTGGCAAAACTATCGAGTATTCAGTGAACGTCAGCCAGGCCAGTATCAACCTTGACGTCAGCGATCTCCCCATCGGCTCCCTGCTATACAGCTACGGAGGGATGATTATCACTAATAACGAACGCTGGGAGATCGCCTGCAGCGGCAGCGAGCCCGGCGGGTTTCAGAGCATTGGCGGTTCCCGGGTCGGCCCGGCGGGAGACGGCAAGCCGGGGGATATCTACAGCATCGACCGCCTGCCGGGCATCGGCTACAGCTTTCAGATGGGGGAACAGGATGGCATTAATTTCGATCCCCTGTTCACGGCCTGGCCTTCCGCGCCGGTATTTTCCGGCCAGCGCGCATTTCAGGCGGAAAATAAAAAACCGACCATCTATTTCTGGCGGATTGCCGATAACGGCGGTCTACCGCCGCCGGGCGAATATTGCCTTAATGATTACCTTGGCGATATTTATCTTGGCGGAGTACAGGCGATGCGCTTCAGCGTCAGCGGACTCTGTATTCAGGTCAAATCACCCACCTGCAAGATTACTGACGACAGTAAAAACATTAACGTCTTCCTCGGACGGCATAACAAAACCGCATTTACCGGGCTCAACAGCACCACCGCCCCGGTTCCTTTTAACATCAACCTGACGAACTGTGAAAATGTCGGCAGCGTGTTTATGCAGTTTAACGCGACGGTGGACAGCGCTGTCGCCGCCAACGAAGTGATTAAAATCGATGACCAACCTGAAGGGGCATCCGGACTTGGCGTGCAGATCCTCAGTGCCGGCGGCTCGCTGGTGCCGCTAAACCAGGTGAGCCAGGTCTGGTCCGGGAAAAAAGGCAGTCAGACGAACTATCGTTTATCCTATCAGGCCCGCTATATCCAGACGCAGCCCGCAGTGACTGCGGGCGAAGCGAACGCCAGTGCGACCTTCGTGGTGACTTATAACTGATCTGCCTGGCGGCACAGCGCCGTCAGGCATGCGCCAGTAAAGGAAACATCAACTTCCTGTCTTTAAACAGGTTTTCCTTCTGGTCATAGACGAAGAGGATATCTTCTCCCTCTATCTTCTCATACTCGCCGAGCCGGTCTTCACTGGGGGTAAAACCGAGGATGGCCTGGTAAACGTGGTCATCGGCCAGTTCGTTGACCAGCGTCGACAGGCTCTTGCCCACGTCGCAGAACAGATCAAAGCAGATCAGCACCGGACCGTTTTGCATGGCGATGACCACCGCCTCATTTTTTGCCGAGTAATAGACAAAATGCTTCATAAAGGCTGAGCAGTAAAACATCAGCAGGCCAAAGTTATGCTCCACCCGCAGCGGTGAGAACGGGTTGGATTTTTCATAGTAATGGCGGAGCAGGGCGACATCGTCAGCGCTGTCCATATCCAGTTTACGAAAATCACCGGCTCGCGGGGAGACCGGCATAATATATTGATGTTCTTCGCTGCGGGTGAAGCCAAATTTGGGGTAAAAATCCACCGTGGTGGGATTGGCGAATAAAAAGAAGGCGTCCGCCTCCTGCTGCCAGTCCTGCAGGATGTGATGGATAAGCTGGCCGGCTAATCCCTTATTACGGTGGTCCGGTTCGGTCATCACGGTGCCAATCTGAATATAACGCCGGGGCTCGCCCTGCCAGCGCAGGTCGATGATGTTGGCCGAAGCGTTAGCGATAACTTTATTGCGTTCGACAAAAGCATAGGGGATATAGGCGTCGGTCCAGTAACCTTGCTGATACCACTCTTCAAAAGACAGGTCAAAAGTCTTAACGGCAAGGTCAATGAAGCTTTTTCTTAATGGGTTATTTTCTCTGACTTGCTTCACTAATTGATAATTCATTGTCATAGTTCCTTCTCACTATGGCTTCTGAAAGCGGCGACGTCGGCAAAGGCACTTGCGTCGAATGAGCGCTGTAAACGTAGCATATCTGGGAAAAGGATCCGCAATGTCGATGCTTAACCTTTGCCCCAGTCACAAATAACCGCATGCTGGCCGTGTCAAACCGGGCGAAACGGACTGTTTGCGTTCGCTATCGCCATAATAAAGCGTGAGTAAAAGAGGTATTGGTCGAGAGGCTGAGGCAAATGTACTGGCTATTTTATCAACAATCGGCCGAGCCGTAGAGGTTAGGTTTATTTATTTATGCATTAAACAGGAAATTTTACGCGTTGCGTCTAATAATAGAGTAGTCCCCAGCGTAAGGGCTGAATTTATCCTGGAATCGGCTTATAATAACGCGCTTTGTGATTGAGTATTACCGCACGAATTGGAAAAATACTACGTGCAGGATCCGCTACTTTATTTCGCGGTTTTTGCTCAGCTATTATTGAGTGAATTAACAGGATTACTATGTCAAATTTACCCAAATTTTCCCGCGCGCTGTTGCACCCGCGTTACTGGCTGTTGTGGCTGGGAATTGGCTTTTTGTGGCTGCTGGTGCAATTACCGTATCCGGTGATCTACCGTCTGGGAACGGCGCTTGGGCGGCTGGCAATGCGGGTGATGAAAAGCCGCGCGCGGATTGCCAGACGTAATCTCGAACTCTGCTTTCCCGAGATGAGCGCCGCCGATCGCGAGGCGCTGCTGGTGAAAAACTTTGAATCGCTGGGCATGGGGCTGATGGAGACCGGCATGGCCTGGTTCTGGCCGACGCACCGGGTAGCGCGCTGGACCGAGACCAGCGGCGTTAACGAGGTGGTGGAGCTTCTGGAAGAAAAGCAGGGCATTTTACTGATCGGTATCCATTTTCTGACCCTCGAAATGGGTGCGCGAATGTACGGCATGTTTACCCCAGGCATTGGCGTCTACCGTCCTAACGATAACCCGCTGATTGACTGGCTGCAAACCTGGGGACGCTTGCGCTCTAACAAGACCATGCTGGATCGAAAAAATCTGAAAGGGATGGTCAGGGCGCTAAAAGAGGGGGAAATTCTCTGGTACGCGCCGGATCATGACTACGGTCCGGCCAGCAGCGTCTTCGCCCCGCTGTTTGCCGTCGAACAGGCAGCGACCACCACCGGTACCTGGATGCTGGCGAAAATGTCCGGGGCGACGATTGTGCCGTTTGTTCCGCGGCGCAAGCCCAACGGCATGGGGTATGAATTGATCTCCCTGACGCCGGAGCGCACGCCGCCGCTGGCGAGCGCCGAGGTTACGGCGGCCTGGATGAATCAGATTATCGAACAGTGCATCCTGATGGCGCCCGAGCAATACATGTGGCTGCACCGGCGCTTTAAGACCCGCCCGGAAGGAGTACCGCCGCGTTACTGAACGCCTCGGCCAAAAAATAAGCGCATCGGTAGCACGCTTAGTAAATCGCCGTCTATACTGAAAGGGCCTGACTGAAGGCTAATTCCAAGGAGATTGCAGGATGAAAAAAGTGATAGTCGCGTTAGCCCTTTCCGCCGTTGCATTTGGCGCCTCCGCCGCGCAGTTGATTACCAAAGAAGAAGTGAAACACTTCAAACTGACCAAAGTCGGGCCGATCTCGGTGGGGCCGTCCGGTGGCGAATTCTCTTCGCCTTCCGATCTGCACGATCAGCTCTCCAAGCTGGCCGATGAGAAAGGCGGAAAGTACTACGTGATCACCGCTGCGCGTGAGCATGGCCCTAACTTTGAAGCCACAGCGGAAGTGTATAAATAACCTTTTTTTAAAGCGTGCCGTATCGGCGCGCAACGCATTGAGCCTGGAGCGCGTTAAGCCTCCGGGCTTATTTTTTTCTGCTATCGGAATTGCCTTAGGCAATAGCGGCAGCGGAAATGCGTTTTTATCGCTATATATAGATTTCATGATCACGATGTTAATGAATTATTGCTTTTTATTGTTAATAAAGAGCCAATTCCGGCCTAATGCCTGAGGGAGTGACCCCTGGCAAAAATAGGTAGGACAAATGTGTTATCATCGCGGCTTTCCCTTTTTGTCTGGGGCTTTCTTGTATGCTACAACCTGTTGTTCGCGTCGGTGAATGGCTGGTAACCCCCTCTGTAAACCAAATCAGCAGGAAGGGGCGCCAGCTTACCCTTGAACCGCGTTTAATCGATCTTCTGGTCTTTTTTGCCCGCCATCCGGGGGAAGTGCTTAGCCGGGACGAGCTTATCGAAAACGTCTGGACCCGGAACGTTGTGACCAGCCACGTCGTCACGCAGAGTATTTCTGAACTGCGCAAGTCGCTCAAAGACGGCGACGACGTTAGCCTTGAGTACATCGCGACGGTACCCAAACGGGGGTATAAGCTCACGGTGCCGGTGATCTGGTGCACCGAAGAGGGGGAGGAGCTAGCCCCGTCGATGGAGGCGCTGACGCCTTCGCCGTCGACCGCCGTTCCTGCGCCGCCGGCCGCCGGTGCGCCATCCGACGTCTCTGTCCCTCTCCCTGATGCCGCCGCGCCGCCACCGGCTCCTACCGTGGCCAGCGCGCCGTCAGGCCGCAAGCGCCTCACTACCGCCCTGGTGTGGGGGCTGTTCCTGTTGGCGCTGGGCACCTGCGTGGCGCTGGTGGCGCTGTCGAGCATGGAATCGCGGCCGCCGGTCAACAAGGCGCGTCTGCTGCTCAATCCGCGCGATATCGATATCCACCTGGTGAATGGCAACTCCTGCGCTAACTGGTCGTCGCAGCACTCCTACGCCGTTGGACTGGCCAGCCTGATCACCACCTCGCTGAACACCTTCTCGACCTTTATGGTGCATGACAAAACGGACTACAACATCAATGAACCAAGCAGTTCCGGCAAAACGCTGACCATTGAGTTCGTTAATCAGCGCCATTATCGGGCGCAGCAGTGCTTTATGTCGGTCCAGCTGGTGGACAACGCCGACAGCTCGACGATGCTGGATAAGCGCTACTTTGTGACCAACGATAACCAGCTGACCATCCAGAACGATCTGATGAACAGCCTGTCGGATGCCCTGGCGCAGCCGTGGCCGGCGCGAATGCAGGCGATGCTCAGGCAATATCAGCCCTCGCAAAGCGTGGCGTTAACCTATTTCTACCAGTCGCATCAGCTGTTAATGAAGGGCGACGTCGATTCATTAAGTAAGGCCAGTAGCCTGCTGGATGATGTGATTAAGCGGGCGCCGGATTTTATTTACGCCTATGCCGAAAAAACGCTGGTGGATGTATTGCGCCATTCGCAACAGCCGCTGGACGATAAACAGCTGGCCGCCCTCTACAGTGAAGTCGAGCGGGTAGGGGCGATGCCGGGTATAAAAGACATGGCGATTTATTATCAAATAAAAGCGGTGGATTCATTGGGGAAGGGCAAAGTCGACGAAGCAAATACCGCAATTAATAGTGCGATTGATTTAGAGATGTCATGGCTAAATTATGTGCTGTTAGGCAAAGTCTATGAGATGAAAGGTGAGAACCGTCTGGCTGCCGATTCTTACATCACGGCGTTTAATTTACGTCCTGGCGAAGATACCCTGTACTGGATTGAAAATGGGGTTTTCCAGACGTCGGTTAACCGAGTCGTTCCATATCTCGACAACTTTCTCTCTTCAGAATAAGTAAACCCTCATCATGTGCAAGGTTTTGGGCATGGTGAGGTTAAATTTATGTTTCTCATGAAGCCTCTTGTTGTTATTTTTATTTAGCATTCGGGAGGCTTTAAATAACAGCCAGATAACACGTTCTCCTTCTTCTAACTCACTGTAATACAACGATGTTTATCTTTTTCTGACACCCTGTTGTCATGTTTATATGTTAAGCGAAAAAGGTCAAAATATCATTTGTCTGATGTTTGTTTTTATATCACTTTATCTTTAGGACTTATCTCGTACAAATCAGTAATCTTGTTGGCAGTTGGTCGGGTCAATTAATGGTTCTGTATCATGATCTGTACCTCCCAAATAAACTTAGGAGAAAAACAACCATGAGTTCTGCCAAGAAGATCGGGCTATTTGCCTGTACCGGTGTCGTCGCCGGTAATATGATGGGGAGCGGGATTGCATTATTACCTGCGAACCTGGCCAGCATCGGTGGTATTGCCATTTGGGGCTGGGTGATTTCAATTATTGGTGCGATGTCTCTGGCTTATGTTTATGCCCGACTGGCCACTAAAAACCCGCAGCAGGGCGGTCCTATTGCCTACGCTGGCGAAATATCTCCGGCATTCGGTTTCCAGACCGGTGTCCTTTATTATCATGCAAACTGGATTGGTAACCTGGCCATCGGGATTACCGCAGTTTCTTATCTCTCTACGTTCTTCCCAATTTTAAATAACCCGGTGCCAGCAGGTATTGCCTGTATTGCCATCGTGTGGATCTTTACTTTCGTTAATATGCTCGGCGGGACCTGGGTCAGCCGTCTGACCACTATTGGTCTGGTACTGGTGCTTATTCCGGTAGTCATGACCGCGGTCGTCGGCTGGCACTGGTTTGATGTCGCTACCTATCAGGCGAACTGGAATACCTCCAGCACCACCGATAGCCACGCGGTTATTAAAAGTATCCTGCTCTGCCTGTGGGCCTTCGTTGGCGTAGAATCCGCCGCCGTGAGTACCGGGATGGTGAAAAACCCGAAACGTACCGTGCCGCTGGCTACCATGCTGGGCACTGCGATGGCCGGTATCGTCTACATCGCCGCGACTCAGGTTATCGCCGGTATGTATCCTGCTTCTCAGATGGCCGCGTCCGGTGCGCCGTTCGCAATTAGCGCCTCTACCATCCTCGGCGGCTGGGCTGCACCGATGGTATCCGCTTTCACCGCCTTTGCCTGCCTGACTTCTCTGGGCTCGTGGATGATGCTGGTTGGCCAGGCCGGTGTACGTGCCGCCAACGACGGTAACTTCCCGAAAGTGTATGGCGAAGTTGATAACAACGGTATTCCGAAAAAAGGCCTGCTGCTGGCCGCAGTGAAAATGACCGCGCTGATGGTGCTGATTACCCTGATGAACTCCGCCGGTGGTAAAGCCTCTGACCTGTTCGGCGAACTGACCGGTATCGCGGTACTGCTGACCATGCTGCCTTACTTCTACTCCTGTGTTGACCTGATTCGTTTCGAAGGCATCAACATCCGTAACTTCGTTAGCCTGATTTGTTCGGTACTGGGTTGCGTGTTCTGCTTCATCGCGCTGATGGGCGCAAGCTCCTTCGAACTGGCCGGCACTTTCATCGTTAGCCTGATTATCCTGATGTTCTACGGTCGCAAAATGCACCAGCGCCAGAACAACGCATCGGATAACAACACCACCGCTAACGCGCACTAATCAGCAACCCGTTTTCCTGAGGCTCCTTCCATCACCTGTCATCACGCGACGGGAGGGGCTTTCTACATCTGGAGATTTGACTATGAACGTTATTGCAATCATGAATCACATGGGGGTTTACTTCAAAGAAGAACCCATCCGTGAACTGCATCGTGCTCTCGAACGCCTGGACTTCCGTATTGTCTACCCGAACGACCGTGACGACTTATTAAAACTTATTGAAAACAACTCTCGTCTGTGCGGCGTGATCTTCGACTGGGATAAATACAATCTCGAACTGTGCGAAGAAATCAGCAAAATGAACGAGTACATGCCGCTGTATGCGTTCGCTAACACCTACTCCACTCTGGACGTTAGCCTGAACGATCTGCGCATGCAGGTTCGCTTCTTCGAATATGCGCTGGGCGCTGCGGAAGATATCGCGAACAAAATCAAACAGAACACTGACGAATACATCGACACCATTCTGCCGCCGCTGACCAAAGCGCTGTTCAAATATGTCCGTGAAGGTAAATATACCTTCTGTACCCCAGGCCACATGGGCGGTACCGCGTTCCAGAAAAGCCCGGTAGGCAGCATCTTCTACGATTTCTTTGGCTCCAACACCATGAAATCCGATATCTCCATTTCGGTTTCTGAACTGGGTTCCCTGCTGGACCACAGCGGCCCGCACAAAGAAGCGGAAGAGTATATCGCTCGCGTGTTTAACGCAGAACGCAGCTACATGGTGACCAACGGTACTTCTACCGCTAACAAAATCGTCGGCATGTACTCCGCGCCGGCCGGCAGCACCGTGCTGATTGACCGTAACTGCCACAAATCGCTGACTCACCTGATGATGATGAGCGACATTACGCCGATCTACTTCCGTCCGACCCGTAACGCCTACGGTATCCTCGGCGGTATTCCGCAGAGCGAATTCCAGCACGCGACTATCGCCAAGCGTGTGAAAGAGACGCCGAATGCGACCTGGCCGGTACACGCGGTTATCACCAACTCAACCTATGATGGTCTGCTGTACAACACCGACTTCATCAAGAAAACCCTGGATGTGAAATCCATCCACTTTGACTCCGCGTGGGTGCCTTACACCAACTTCTCGCCGATCTATGAAGGCAAATGCGGGATGAGCGGCGGCCGCGTCGAAGGGAAAGTGATTTACGAAACCCAGTCCACGCACAAACTGCTGGCGGCGTTCTCCCAGGCGTCGATGATCCACGTGAAAGGCGACGTAAACGAAGAGACCTTCAACGAAGCCTACATGATGCACACCACCACTTCCCCGCACTACGGGATCGTGGCGTCCACCGAAACCGCGGCGGCGATGATGAAGGGGAACGCTGGTAAGCGTCTGATCGATGGCTCTATTGAACGTTCCATCAAGTTCCGTAAAGAGATCAAACGTCTGAAAGGCGAGTCTGACGGCTGGTTCTTCGACGTCTGGCAGCCGGAGCATATCGATGGTCCTGAATGCTGGCCGCTGCGTTCCGACAGCGCATGGCACGGTTTCAAAAACATCGATAACGAACACATGTACCTCGACCCGATCAAAGTCACGCTGCTGACTCCGGGGATGAAGAAAGACGGCACCATGGATGACTTCGGTATTCCGGCAAGCATCGTGGCGAAATATCTCGACGAACACGGCATCGTGGTAGAGAAAACCGGTCCGTACAACCTGCTGTTCCTGTTCAGTATCGGTATCGATAAGACTAAAGCGCTGAGCCTACTGCGTGCGCTGACCGACTTCAAACGCGCGTTCGACCTGAACCTGCGGGTGAAAAACATGCTGCCGTCGCTGTACCGTGAAGATCCTGAATTCTATGAAAACATGCGTATTCAGGACCTCGCGCAGAACATTCACAAACTGATTGAGCATCACAACCTGCCGGATCTGATGTTCCGCGCGTTTGAAGTGCTGCCATCGATGGTGATGACCCCGTATGCCGCGTTCCAGAAAGAGCTGCACGGTCAGACGGAAGAAGTGTATCTCGAAGAGATGGTCGGCCGCGTCAACGCCAACATGATCCTGCCGTATCCTCCGGGAGTGCCGCTGGTGATGCCGGGTGAGATGATCACCGAAGAGAGCCGTCCGGTGCTGGAGTTCCTGCAGATGCTGTGCGAAATCGGCGCCCACTATCCAGGCTTCGAAACCGATATCCACGGCGCCTATCGTCAGGCGGATGGTCGTTACACCGTTAAAGTGCTGAAAGAAGAGAATAACAAGTAATAGACGCACACCAGGGAAGTGGCTTGCCACTTCCCTTTTTCACGCTGCAAGGAGAACACATGAAAACACCCTCACAGCCGCGCGCGATTTACTACATCGTTGCGATCCAGATCTGGGAGTACTTCAGCTTTTACGGCATGCGCGCCTTACTCATCCTTTACCTTACCCACCAGCTTGGCTTCGACGACAGCCACGCCATCAGCCTGTTCAGCGCTTACGCATCTCTGGTTTACGTTACCCCTATTCTCGGCGGCTGGCTTGCCGACCGCCTGCTCGGCAACCGCACGGCGGTAATTGCCGGGGCGCTGTTGATGACCCTCGGCCATGTGGTGCTGGGCGTTGAGTCGACCTCCGCATGGAGTTTGTACGTCGCGCTGGCGATCATCATCTGCGGCTACGGCCTGTTTAAATCCAATATCAGCTGCCTGCTTGGCGAACTGTACGCTCACGACGACCCGCGTCGCGACGGCGGTTTCTCGCTGCTGTACGCCGCCGGCAACGTCGGCTCGATTGCCGCGCCCATCGCCTGCGGACTGGCGGCGCAGTGGTACGGCTGGCATATCGGCTTCGCCCTTGCGGGGATCGGTATGTTTATCGGCCTGATGATTTTCTTAAGCGGCAGCCGCCACTTCCGGCATACCCGCGGCGTCGATAAACCGGCGCTGCGGGCGGTGAAGTTCGTGCTGCCGACCTGGGGCTGGCTGCTGGTGATGCTCTGCCTGGCGCCGGTATTTTTCACGCTGCTGCTGCAAAACAACTGGTCCGGCTATCTGCTAGCGATCGTCTGCCTGTTCGCCGCCCAGATGGTGGCGCGGATCATGATCAAAGCCCCGGAGCATCGTCGCGCGCTGTGGCAGATCGTCCTGCTGATGCTCGCCGGAACGTTGTTCTGGGTGCTGGCGCAGCAGGGCGGGAGCTCGATTAGCCTGTTTATCGACCACTTCGTCAATCGTCGTCTGCTGAACTGGGACGTGCCGACCGCGCTGTTCCAGTCGGTTAACGCGATAGCGGTGATGGCGGCCGGCGTGGTGCTGGCGTGGCTGATGCGCCCGGAAGGCAGCGTGCGTTCGGTGCTGCGCGTCTGGCTGAAATTTTCTTTCGGCCTGCTGCTGATGGGCGGCGGCTTTATGCTGCTGGCGCTCAATGCCCGCCATGGCGCGGCTGACGGTCAGGCCTCGATGGGCATGATGGTCGCCGGGCTGGCGATGATGGGCTTTGCCGAACTGTTTATCGACCCGGTGGCGATGGCGCAAATCACCCGTCTGAACATGCCCGGCGTCACCGGCGTATTGACCGGCATTTATATGCTGGCCACCGGCGCGGTGGCCAACTGGCTGGCGGGCGTGGTCGCCCAGCAAACCACCGAATCGCAAATCAGCGATACGGCGATTGCCGCCTATCAGCATTTCTTCGCGCAGATGGGCGAATGGACCCTTGGCTGCGTGGCGGTGATGGTCATTATCGCCTTTGCCGCGGCCTGTAGCGTCGGCAAACGTCGTGCGGCTGCCGGTGAAATTACCGGCGGCGGCGCCTGACGCTCGTCCCGGCTCGTGGCGTAAACACCTTGTCCGGGCTGCGATTCGTAGCCCCGGTAAGCGCAGCGCGACCGGGGACATTACCTCAACAGCGGAGCGCGAAGTCGCTCCTTGCACAGCTTAGTGAACAGGAGGAGGATATTCTGGCATGCGCGGAGGCCAACGATAAAAAATACCGTTACTGAAGCCATAGCTGAGTGAGATCAGCTTGGAGTGAATCCAGGATCGTTAAGATTGTGCTCTGGTGTCTTCCCAGAGACAGGCCGCGCGGAAGGGTGACCTGGTTCAATTTATCGAAGCTAGTTTGAAAGCAAGGTTATGAGGAATCCATATGTCTGAACAACAAGCACAAGGTGCCGATGAGGCCATTGACCTTAATAATGAACTGAAAGCTCGTCGCGAAAAACTGGCTGCGCTGCGTGAGCAGGGCGTAGCTTTCCCCAACGATTTCCGTCGCGATCATACCTCTGACCAATTGCATGCTGAATTCGATGCGAAGGACAACGATGAACTCGCTTCCCTGAACGTTGAAGTTGCGGTGGCTGGTCGGATGATGACCCGTCGCGTGATGGGCAAAGCCTCCTTCGTCACCCTCCAGGACGTCGGCGGCCGCATTCAGCTGTACGTGGCGCGCGATGACCTGCCGGAAGGCGTCTACAACGAACAGTTTAAGAAATGGGACCTCGGCGATATCATCGCCGCCCGCGGCAAGCTGTTCAAAACGCAAACCGGCGAACTCTCGATCCACTGCACCGAGCTGCGCCTGCTGACCAAAGCCCTGCGCCCGCTGCCGGATAAATTCCACGGCCTGCAGGATCAGGAAGTTCGCTATCGCCAGCGCTATCTGGATCTGATCGCCAACGAAGAGTCGCGTCATACGTTCCGTATCCGTTCGCAGATCCTCGCCACCATGCGCCAGTTCATGGTGGCTCGTGGCTTTATGGAAGTCGAAACCCCGATGATGCAGGTGATCCCAGGCGGGGCGTCCGCCCGTCCGTTCATCACCCATCACAACGCGCTGGATCTGGATATGTACCTGCGCATCGCGCCGGAACTGTATCTGAAACGTCTGGTGGTTGGCGGTTTTGAACGCGTGTTTGAAATCAACCGCAACTTCCGCAACGAAGGGATCTCGGTACGCCATAACCCAGAGTTCACCATGATGGAACTGTATATGGCGTATGCGGACTACAAAGACCTGATCGAACTGACCGAGTCGTTGTTCCGCACCCTGGCGCAGACGGTGCTGGGCAAAACCGAAGTGCCGTATGGCGACCAGGTGTTTGATTTCGGCAAGCCGTTTGAAAAACTGACCATGCGGGAAGCGATCAAGAAACACCGTCCGGAAACCAACATGGCGGATCTGGATAACTTCGACGCGGCGAAAGCGCTGGCGGAATCTATCGGTATTCAGGTAGAGAAAAGCTGGGGGCTGGGACGCATAGTTACCGAAATCTTTGACGAAGTGGCGGAAGCGCATCTGATTCAGCCGACCTTCATCACCGAATACCCGGCGGAAGTTTCTCCGCTGGCGCGCCGTAACGACGTCAACCCGGAAATCACTGACCGCTTTGAATTCTTCATCGGCGGCCGCGAAATCGGTAACGGTTTCAGCGAGCTGAACGATGCCGAAGACCAGGCGCAGCGCTTCCAGGATCAGGTGAACGCCAAAGCGGCGGGCGATGACGAAGCGATGTTCTACGACGAAGACTACGTGACCGCCCTCGAGTACGGCCTACCGCCGACCGCCGGTCTGGGTATCGGTATCGACCGCATGGTGATGCTGTTTACCAACAGCCATACCATCCGCGACGTGATCCTCTTCCCGGCCATGCGTCCGCAGAAGTAATCCGTTGCACTCCCTCCCGGCCTGCGCCGGGAGGTTCTCCCTGCATTATCCCCGGCCTGTCGGCAGAGCGATGTTATTACAGGACTTTTTGCAACGTGCCGCGCTGGCTGCCGTTTGCCCATACGCCGTTAAAGGCGTCGTTCAGCGTAAAGGCTGAGCTTTTCACCCGGAAGGTCAGTTTACCCTGGCTGGCTTTCCCCTCCTCGACCAGATGGCCGCGGGTTTTCACCGTTTTAGCGGTGACGGTAATCTCATCAATTTTATCGCCATACTCCGTATAAACATACCAGGTGCCCACCCAGGGGCCGAAGCCGCTGTCGGCCTGCTGCGCGGCGGCGGCATTCTCGGCTTTGGTTTTATGAATATCGCAGGTGATCCCGTCGGTCATCTGCGTGCAGCCGGAACGTTCAAGCTGTTCCCGGTATTTCGCGCTAATGGCGTGGGCCGGCGCGGCGGCGACCAGCGCCAGGGTGAGGGTGGTGAAAAGCCAGGTCTTATTCATCTTATTGTTTCTCATCGCGATAGCGGCGTGCCGGGCCAGAGAGAGGGATACACGTTGGTGTATTCTCCCGTTGGCGTCAGAATAAAATAACCCAACCAGTCCTGATAAGTAATTAGCAAGAGGCTCTGGGGTTATTTATTAGTAAAGCATCAAAGTTTCATGCTTATTTCGCAAGCCAACCTTCCCACAGCTTGTCATATTATTGCAGAGAGAATGTTAATTATTTGATGTTTTAAAAGCGGCTATGTGTCATTCAGGCAAATAATAGCAGGCCTGTCCTTGGCGCACGGCAAAAGCCCGCGCTGGTGCGGTGTTGAGTTTTTTTCATATTGCTATCATCATATTTCGAATGAAAGGGATAACCTCTGAAGCGGGTTATTAAGCCAGTAATTTTTATCCGCAAAATAAGCCGGCGGCAAGCATTGTTTCCATTTATTTTTCAGGGTTACCTGAAATAGCGAATATACCGCCAGCGCAATGATGGATTTCCATCATTTCTCCGTTTTCATCGTCGGTCGTCACCTGCTTATAGTGACGCCAGACAAGACCACAGGGTGGAAAGGAGAACAAGATGGCGACAGAGCAACTGCGGTGGGGCGTGAGCCCCCTGTGCTGGACCAACGATGTACTCGAGGATTTAGGCGGTGATATTCCCCTGGATACCTGCCTGCGCGAGGCGCGGGAGGCGGGCTATCAGGGCATTGAGTTAGGACGGAAATTTCCCCGCCAGGCATCAACCCTGGGCCCGCTGCTGGCGGCGGCTGACCTGCGCCTGGCGTCCGGCTGGTACAGCGGCATGCTGGCCGACCGCAGCGTGGAAGCGGAGCTGGAGGCGGTGCGGGAGCACGCCCAGCTCCTCCGGCAGCTCGGCGCGAAGGTGATGGTTTACGGCGAATGCGGGCAACTGCCAGGTGAAACCCCGCTTGATGAGCCTATTTCGCTCTCGCCGCCGTTAAGCCGCGTCAGCCTTGCGGCGTATTGCCACAAGCTGAATACCTTTGCTGACCTGTTGCTGCGCGACTATGACCTCCAGCTGGCCTATCACCATCATCTGATGATGCTGGTGGAGCACGATGACGAGCTGGAGCGGTTTCTGTCTCACACCCATGACAACGTCGGGCTGGCGTTTGATACCGGGCACGCCTTTGTCGCCGGGGTCGAGATCCCGCGCGTACTGCACAAATATGGCCACCGTATCCGCCATCTGCATCTGAAAGACGTGCGTCCGCAGGTGCTGGGGCGTCTGTATCGGGAAAACCTGAGCTTTAACGAGGCGGTGCGCGCCGGGCTGTTTACCATCCCAGGCGACGGCTGCATCGACTATGCGCCGATCCTCGACTTTGTCCGGGACAGCGACTACCGCGGCTGGCTGATTATCGAAGCCGAGCAGGACCCGGCGATGGCGCCGCCGCTGGCCACCGCCAGCCGCGCATATGCCTGGCTGGCGCACCATTTATCTTCCCCTTCATCGTCAGAGGAGTACGCATCATGAGCGCGCGGTTAAATATTGGCCTTATCGGCTCAGGTTTTATGGGGCAGGCACACGCTGACGCTTACCGTCGCGCGGCGATGTTCTATCCCGATCTGCCCAAGCGCCCGCATCTCTACGCGCTGGCGGATCAGGATCAGGCGATGGCCGAACGCCACGCGGCGAAACTGGGGGCGGAAAAGGCCTACGGCGACTGGCGCGAGCTGGTAAACGATCCGCAGGTTGATGTGGTGGATATCACCTCGCCGAACCATCTGCACTACACAATGGCGATGGCGGCGATCGCGGCGGGTAAACATGTCTATTGCGAGAAGCCGCTGGCGGTCAATGAGCAGCAGGCGCAGGAGATGGCGCAGGCGGCACGGCGCGCGGGGGTGAAGACCATGGTGGCCTTTAACAACATCAAAACGCCGGCGGCGCTGCTGGCAAAGCAGATTATCGCCCGGGGAGATATTGGCGAACCGGTGCGCTTTCGCGGCACCTTTGATCAGGGGTTTTATAACGACCCGAACCTGCCCTGGTCCTGGCGCTGCTCGAAAACCCTCGGCGGCAGCGGGGCGCTTGGCGACCTCGGCGCCCATACCCTGTCCGTCGCCCAGTTTTTGCTGGGCGGGATCCGTGAAGTGACCGCCAGCGCGCAAACCTGCCTGCGCCAGCGTCCGGTGCCGCAGACCGATGCCGGGTATGCCAGCCGGGTCGCGGCCGATGCCGAGTGGCGGGAAGTGGAAAATGACGATCAGGTTCAGTGCCTGGTCAATTTCGACAGCGGCGCCGCGGGGGTGATTGAGGCCTCGCGCATCGCCGCCGGTCGGATCTTCGGCGTGTTCTGGGAGGTCTCCGGCACCGAAGGCACGCTGTATATGGATGGGGAGCGCTTTAACGAGCTGCAGGTCTATCGCTTCAACGATGACAAACATGACCGCGGCTTTAAGACGCTGTATGCCGGGAGCCAGATCCCGGCCTATGCCGGCTTCTTCGGCTTCGATTTTGGCGGCGGCGGGCTGGGCTATTTTGACGTCAAGGTGATCGAAGTGCATGACCTGGTGCAGGGGATTTGCGGGGAGGGCGACTGCTATCCCAACTTTGAATTTGGTTTGCAGAATCAGCGCGTGCTGTCGGCGATTGAAGCCTCGATGGCCAGCCGTCGCTGGGTGAACGTGGTTAAAGACTAAGGAGCCGCTATGTTTCCGTCACACTTACCAACCCCGCGCCGCCCGGCGGCGCAGAGCATTCCCATCCTGCGCTGGGGCATTATCGGTCCTGGCTGGATCGCCGAGCGCTTTGTGCACTCATTGAAAACCTACAGCCGGCAGCAGGTGGTGGCGGTGGTTTCCCGCAGCCAGGCGAAGGCCGACCGGGTGGCCGCGGAATGGGGGATCCCCCAGGCTTACGGCCAGGTGGAGGAGATGCTGGCGCGTCCGGATATTGATGCGGTGTATATTGCGACGCCGCACAACCATCACTTTCCCGACGGCATGCAGGCGCTGAAGGCGGGCAAACACGTGCTGATAGAGAAACCCTTCGCCCTCAACCTCGGCGAAGGGCGTGAGCTGCAGGCCGAAGCCGCCCGCCAGGAGAAGCTGGCGCTGGAGGCAATGTGGTGCGATTACGCGCCGAAATATGATGTGATCCGCCAGCTGCTGGAGGATGGGGCGCTCGGCGACCTGCATACCCTGCTGGCCGATCACGGCGAGTATTTCACCCCCGAGCACCGCATCTTCAATGCCGATCTTGCCGGCGGGCCGATGATGGACCTCGGCAGCTATGTGACCTCGTTTGCGCTGATGGTGGGCGGCATGCCGCAGGAGATTGTCGCCTGCGGCAGCGCCACGGCGGAGGGGCTGAACGGTCAGACGTCGATGCTGTTCGGCTGGCAGAACGGGATGCAGGGGTTGTTAAACACCACTTTGTTCAGCAACACGCCGGGCGGGGCGGTGGTGGCCGGACGCCAGGCGACCCTGACGATCGACGGCCAGTTTTACGCCCCCGGCGGCTTCACGCTCGCCGCCAGCCAGGGCGGGCAGGTGCTGCGCTGGGAAGAGCCGCGCAATCGTTACGACCAGCTGTTCTGGCAGGCGGAGCATTTTGCCTGGTGCATCGGGCAGGGGTTGCAGGACTCGCCGCTGCGGCCGCTCAGTCGGGTGCTGCAGAATCTGCAGGTGATGGATGAGGTGCGGCGCCAGGTGGGCGCGGTGTTTAACGAAGAACGCTAAGGAGCCGGCCGGGCATTGGTTTGCAGATAGCGCGAGCGTATCTGCCATTGCCCGGCAAAAGGACGCGTACGATGCCTGATGTCTGTTGCCCGGCGGCGCTGTGCTTGCACGGGCCTGGGATATCTATGCAACCGTTTGATATTAAATCAGATTAGTGCCTGTGTTATGTAGGCCGAGCAAGGCGACGCCGCCGCCCGGCATAAAACGGCTCCGCGTCGGCTGTTCTTGCCCGGCGGCGCTGCGCTTGCACGGGCCTACGATTTCACTGCAACCGTTTGATATTAAATCAGATTAATGCCTGTGTTATGTAGGCCGGGCAAGGCGGCGCCGCCGCCCGGCATAAAACGGCTCCGCGCCCGCTGTTCTTGCCCGGCGGCGCTGCGCTTGCACGGGCCTGGGATATCAATGCAACCGATTGATATTACGGTGTATGAATGCCTGTCTTCTGTAGGCCGGGCAAGGCATCGCCGCCGCCCGGCATAAAGGCAGGTACAGCGCCTGATAGCGGTTGCCTCGCACCCGCTCAGCGACAGTCGTCGACGGCGACAAACTGGCCATGCTGCAGGGACTGAACTGCCGCTTCGGCAATGGCCTGCGCCTGCAGGCCGTCCAGCAGGCCGGGCAGGTCGGCGACGGTTTCACCATTCAGGGAGCGAATAAAGGCGTCAAGATGCTGGTAATAAGATCCCTGTACCCGGCTGAACCAGTCCGGCCACAGGCCCGGCTCAATGCGCTGATTGCCGCGCCACAGGGTAGGGCCCGCCGGCGACTGGCTACCGGACTCCAGCGCGCCTTCGGCGCCCAGCAGGGTGATCCGTTCATCGTACCCGTGGCCGGTGCGGCGGGTATTGTCCAGCTGCGCCAGCGCGCCGCCGCGCATCTGCATCATCAGGATGGAGGTGTCGACATCGCCAAATTCGGCAATGTCCGGCAGGGCCAGCGCCGCGCCCATCGCTGCTACGGTGCGCACTTCATCGCCAGTGAGAAAGCGCAGGAGATCGAAGAAGTGGATCGCCTGATCGCGCATCTGGCCGCCGGAGCTGCGCAGATAGTCGAGCGGCGGCATGCTGGAGGCGCGGCAGACCATCTGCACCAGCTCGACCCGGCCGATCAGCCCTTGCTCCAGCTGGCGGCGGAGCTGCTGATGGCTGCTATCGAAGCGCCGGTTAAAGCCGACAGTGACCGGCACGTTCAGGGGGAGCACCCGCTCCACCACCTCACGGGCGCGCGCCAGGGAGAGGTCGATCGGTTTTTCGCAATAGACCGCCTTGCCCGCCCTGGCGGCGGCTTCCAGCAGTTCGGCATGCGACGGGGTTGAACTGGCGATCAGCACCGCGTCGATGGCGTCGCTATGGATCGCCTCGCTCACGGTCACCGCCCGGGCGCCATAGCGGGCGGCCAGCGCCTGGGCGCGCTCCGGGGCGGCATCGGCCACCATCGTCAGCGCACTTCCTTCATGACGGGCAAGACTGGCGGCATGAACCTGACCGATAAAACCACTGCCTACCAGGGCAAAACGTTTGCAGATCATTTTTTTCTCCAGAATGGCGAGGGGACGCTGCCACCATAATCGGTTTGCTAAACTCACTGACACTGCCGTTTTGATGGATTTCCATCATGAAGAGAGGGGCGATGAAAAACATTTCACTGGCGATGCTGGCCAGACAGATTGGCGTCGGCGTGGCCACCGTTGACCGGGTGCTGAACGAGCGCGGCGGCGTATCGCCGCAGACCACGCGCAAAGTGCTGCAGGCGGCGCGCGAGGCGGGACTGAAGCGGATCCTGCCGGAGGAGCACCGCTTTCCCTGGCAGATTGAGGTCTTTCTCAGCAGCAATGACTCGTTCTTCTTTCCGCAGCTGGCGCAGGATTTTGCCGCCGTGGCGGATAGCCTCGGCTATCGCCGTCTGACCTTGCACCGCACCTTTGTCCCGGAGTCGCAGCCGACGACGCTGGCCCGGCGCATTGCGCGCAGTTGCCAGCAACGTCAGGGGATCATCGTCTTCGGCAATGACCATCCCGCGGTGCATGACGCGCTGCGCCGCTGCCGGGAGGCTGGCGTCCCGGCGATCACCCTGGCGACGGACCTGCCCGGCGCCGACCGACTCTGCCACGTGGGGATCAATCAGCTGCAGGCTGGCCGCACGGCGGGGTTAATGCTGGGGAGAATGACGCCGCGGCCCGGCGAGGTGCTGATGGTCAGCGGCCGGCAAGATTACAGCGCGCATCGCCTGCGCATTCAGGGGTTCCGCGAGGTGCTGAGCCAGCGCTTTCCCCACCTGCAGCTCAGCGACGTGCTGGCGGGCGAGGAGCGGCGGGAGCAGATCACCCGCCTGGTGGAGCAAGCCCTGTGCCGCAGCCGAAATATTGTTGGGATCTATAACACCGGGCTTGGCAATACCCAGATTGCCGAGGCGCTGGCCCGCCACCGCCGCGAAGGCGACGTCTGCTGGATCACCCATGAGCGTTACAACACCACCCGGCAGCAGCTGGCGAAGGGCAGCCTGGCGTTAACGCTCGATCAGAACATCCGCCAGCACGCCCAGCTGGCGATCGACCTGATGCTGCGCCATCTGGAGTCCGGCTACCAGCCGCAAACCTATGCCGACGGTAAAGTCGACTTTATCCTCTACAGCGCCGAGAACGTGGACTAAGGCGTGCGGCGCCTCCCTTCCTGACAACACGGATTTCCCCGGCGGGTAAATGACCACCCCGCCGGGAGGGATCGCTTCAAAGCGTTGTCTGCTTCTCATTTTTCGCTCATTTATGCGGCAATGTTAGATGTCTGTCAAAATTCTGTTACTGCATAGTTTTAAAATTTTCATTTCAGTTATTTACTTATAAAAGTTTCAAATGTCTTGTTAATGAAATAAATGGTCTGAAATCCAGGTTGCGGCGTAAATGGACTGATGTTTCAAAATAGTGATGATAAAACAGCCGTTATTTGTGATTTAGATCACGATGGAGTGCGAGAGGTGCCGCAGCGTCGTCGATATACCAGCAGACATTTGCCGCAACGTAACTGAAATTAATTTTTCATTTTGTTTCATTCACCGGCGTACCTACAAAATCAAGGATCAACTATGAATATTAAGAAAACGATTGTTGCCTCTTTGTTAGCCTGCATGCTGCCTGCGGTGGTTATGGCAAAAGATGTCTCCATTGGCGTCTCGATGGCGCTGTTTGACGATAACTTCCTGACGATCCTGCGTACCTCGATGCAAAAAGAGATGAAAAAAGATGGCGTTAAATCGCAGATCGAGGACGCGAAAGGGGATGTCTCCCAGCAGCTGCAGCAGGTGCAGAACTTTATCGGCCAGGGGGTGGACGCCATTATCGTCAACCCGGTGGATACCAACGCGGTGAAACCGATCATGGATCAGGCCACCAAAGCCGGGATCCCGCTGGTGTTTGTGAACCGCCGTCCGCAGGCGGAGCTGACCGACAAGATGGCCTATGTGGGATCGGACTCCATTCTTGCCGGCCGTCTGCAGATGGAAGCGCTGGCGAAAGCGATGAACGGTAAGGGCAATGTGGCGATCCTGCTCGGCGACCTGGCGAATGAATCCACTCGCGACCGCACCAAAGGGGTGGAAGAGGTGGTAGCGAAATACCCGAACATCAAAATCGTCCAGAAGCAGACCGCGAAATTTACCCGCAATGACGCCGTGGATGTGGTCAGCAACTGGATGACCAGCGGTGAGGATATCCAGGCCATCGCCTCCAACAACGATGAAATGGCGATCGGCGCCCTGCAGGCGCTGGGCAAAAACCCGAACCATATTCTCATCGCCGGCGTGGATGGCACCCCGGATGCCCTGCAGATGCTGAAGAGCGGCAAGATGATCGCCACCATCTTCCAGGATGCGAAAGGCCAGGGTGAAGGCGCAGTAGACGCGGCCATCAAGCTGGCGAACGGCGAGAAAGTGGAAAAAATCATCGACGTGCCGTATCAGCTGATCACCAAAGAGAACATGGCTGAATTTACCAACCGTAATCAGAAATAGTCCTGGCCAACCTGTGGTACGGAGGTGGATGTATGAACGCTTTTGCCCTTGAAGCCGAAGGTATCAGTAAGTTCTTCCCCGGCGTGAAGGCGCTCGATAATGTCTCATTGCGCGTGCGTCCGGGAACGGTGCATGCCCTGATGGGCGAGAACGGCGCCGGTAAATCCACGCTGATGAAATGCCTGATCGGTATCTATCGCCCCGATAAAGGGTCGATTCGCGTGAAAGGGGAGCCGGTGGAGTTTACCGACACCATGGATGCGCTGCGCTCGGGGATCTCGATGATCCACCAGGAGCTCAATCTGGTGCCGCATATGACGGTGGCGGAGAATATCTGGCTGGGGCGCGAGCCGATGAAATACGGCTTTGTCGACCACGGCCAGCTGACCCGCCAGACCCAGGCGCTGCTGGATAAGCTCAATATCCGCTTAACCGCTGACCGGCTGGTGGGCGACCTGAGCATCGCCGCCCAGCAGATGGTGGAGATTGCCAAAGCGGTTTCATGGAACGCGGATATTGTGATCATGGATGAGCCCACCTCGGCGCTGACCGAAGGCGAGGTGGCTCACCTGTTCACCATCATCCGCGACCTGCGCGCCCAGGGTAAAGCGATCATCTATATCAGCCACAAAATGGATGAGATCTTTGCCATCACCGATGAGATCAGCGTCTTTCGCGACGGCACCTGGGTAGGGAGCAAAAACACCACCGAATTTACCCGGCAGTCGCTGATCACCCAGATGGTGGGCCGCGAATTAACCCAGCTGTTTCCGAAATTTAATAACACCATCGGCGAAGAGGTGCTGACGGTGCGCAACCTGACGCGTCAGGGCGTGTTCCATGACGTCAGCTTTAGCGTACGCCGTGGCGAAATCCTGGGCGTGGCCGGGCTGGTGGGCGCCGGGCGCAGCGAGGTGATGGAAAGCCTGTTCGGTATGGAGCGCTTCGACAGCGGCGAAGTGCTGATCGACGGGGCGCCGGTGACCATCGATTCCCCCTCCGTGGCGATTGAAAAGGGGATGGCATTATTAACCGAAGACCGGAAAAAGTCGGGCCTGTTTCTGGTGCTGTCGGTGCTGGAAAATATGAGTATCGTCAAAATGCCGGAATATATCGGCAAGAGCGGTTTTGTCCAGCACGTGAAAATGGCCGAAGACTGCATGGAGCAAATACGCCGGCTCAATATTAAAACGCCGACGATGGATCAAATTATTAATAACCTCAGCGGGGGGAATCAGCAAAAAGTCCTGATTGCGCGCTGGCTGTTAGCGCAACCGAAAATCTTAATTCTCGATGAGCCGACCCGCGGTATCGACGTCGGGGCGAAGGCGGAGATTTATCATCTGATCAGTGAACTGGCGAATCGGGGGGTGGCGGTGATTATGGTCTCCTCTGAACTGCCGGAAATCCTTGGCATGAGCGATCGGGTCATGGTGATGCATGAAGGTCGTATCACCGGCATCCTGGAAAAAGACGAAGCCGACCAGGAAACCATTTTGTCGTTGGCATCCCATTGAGGCAAAGAGAATGAGTAATATGAAATTAACGGCGGCTCCGGCCAGCGAGGGTTCCTCCTTCTTCGCTAATTTGCGGCATAAAATGCCGAAAGATACCGGCATCTTTGTGGTGATGCTGGTGATTGCCCTGACCTTTGAAATCGCCGGCTGGTATGTTCGCGACCAGTCGTTCCTGCTCAATACCAACCGGCTGGTGCTGATTGTGCTGCAGGTGGCGATTATCGGCATCATCGCCGTCGGCGTCACCCAGGTGATCATCACCACCGGGATTGACCTCTCCTCCGGCTCGGTTATTGCCCTTGCGGCGGTGGTGGCGGCCAGCCTGGCGCAAACCTCCGATAGCCTGTCGCCAATGTTCCCGGCGCTGGTCAACCTGCCGGCGGTGATCCCCATTTGCGCGGGGATCGGCGTCGGCCTGCTGTGCGGCCTGACCAACGGTTTCCTGGTGACGCGGACCGGTATCCCGCCGTTTATCGCCACCCTCGGGATGATGGTTTCGGCGCGCGGTCTGGCGCAGTATTACACTCAGGGCAACCCGATCAGCTTCCTCTCCGACAGCTTTACGGCGATAGGCCAGGGTGCGATGCCGGTGATCATCTTCTTCGTGATCGCCGCCGTGTTTCACATTGCGCTGAAGCATACCCGGTATGGCAAATATGTGTATGCCATCGGCGGCAACATGACCTCGGCCAAAGTGTCCGGCATCAACGTGAATAAATATCTGGTGATCGTCTACACCATCGCCGGGGCGCTCTCCGGGCTGGCGGGGGTGGTGCTGGCGGCGCGCGTCAGTAGCGGCCAGTCGAGCATGGGGATGTCCTACGAGCTGGACGCGATTGCCGCCGCGGTGATCGGCGGCAGCAGCTTAATGGGCGGAGTGGGGCGTATTACCGGCACCCTGATTGGCGCGATGATCCTTGGCCTGATCAAAAGCGGTTTTACCTTTGTCGGCGTCGATGCCTATGTGCAGGATATTATTAAAGGCATCATTATCGTTGCGGCGGTAACCATCGATATGCGTCGCAACCGGAAAAAACACTAATCTTATCAACGGGCGGNNCCCGTCCTGTCCAGAAATAAACAAAATACTCCCCGCCAGGCTCCGCCTGTCTGTTTTGCCCGCGCTGCGCATCCTGTACAGTTTCGCCACTTCCGTTGTCCATTCGTCAGGGGCCACGCGTGGCCTGCGGTTTCTGGAGTCGTATGAATACACCATCCTTTGGCAAATTCTCGCCGCGCTGGCTAGCGGGAAAAAGGGGCCTTATCGTCACGCTGCTCGCGGGGCTGGCGATCCTGGCGCTCGGTCGGGGCATGAATTTGCCGGCCAGAGAGGTTTACCGTGAGAGGCAGATCCGCCAGCTGGAGGAGGATGCGCAGTGGGTGGCGGAACGCCTTGAGCGGCGGATGAACATTCCGGCGCCGCAGCGGGAAGCGACCTGGCCGCTGGCGGCGATGCGCGCCGCTCTCCAGACCCTCGCTCAGGAGCGGCATTATCAGCTGCTGCTGGTGAATGGCGACGGGCATCTGCTGGCGGCATCGCACGCGCTGCCGGCCAGCGTGCTGGCCCAGGTGCAGGCGCAGTTCCCGCGAGAGATGCAGCCCCCGCTGTTCGGCAGCCACTACCAGACCATTCAGCCATTCGCCCCGCATCAAAGGATGTTAAGCCGGGCGCTGAACGGCAACGCGGGGCTGGCGGGCTGGAATCTGGTGATGCTGGCGCCGGATGGTGGATTGCCCTCGTTGCTGGTGGCTTACCGCTGGCCGGTAACGATCGGCCTTGGCGCGGTGCTCGCCAGCGCGCTGCTAACGCTGAGGCAGGCGGCGCGCGCCAGGCGAAAACGCTAATTGCCAACCGCGCCGTCAGGGATGGCGAATTTGCAGGGTGGCGGGCAGGTAGCGCTGAAGCGGCTCCGGGGCCTGGCCGTCGATCAGCTGGCTGAGCAGATCGTAGCAGTGCCAGGCTAGCTGGCGATTATCCTGCTGCACGGTATCAATGCGCAGGGAAAGCGAATCATACAGATAGTGATCGTCGAAGCTGGCGAGATGAATATTGGAATCCAGCAGATGATGCTGGCTCATATAGCGCAGCACCCCTTCGAGCAGCCCGCAGGCCGCGGTGAAGAGCGCCTTCGGCGGACGCCCCAGCCGCGCGCAGAGCGCCGCGAACATCTCATAGCCGGAGCTGGGGTGGTAGTTGCCGTTGATCACCCACTCAGGGCGCAGCGTGATCCCCGCCTGGGCCAGGCCCTGGGTGAACCCCGCCAGCCGGTCGCGCGACGGCGACAGCCGCGGCTGGCCGCCGAGAAACCAGAACTCGTCCGCATGCTGAGGCGCGATACGGGAGATCAGCTCGGCCGTTGGGGTGACCGAGTCGGTCATCACCAGCGGCAGGGCGCTGTCGCTGGGGGAGCGGTCAAACAGCACCACCGGCAGCTGTTCGCTGAGTTTCTGATAGTCGGCATCGCTGTGCATACAAGAGGCGACTATCAGGCCGTCGACCTGGCGGGCGATCATGTTATTGACCACCACGCTCTCCTGGCCTGGGTTTTCGTCGGTGCAGGAGATAAGCAGCTGCACGCCGGCTTCCCTGCAGAGCGTCTCAAGCTCGTGGGAGAAAACGGCAAACCCGTAGTTGGTGATCTCCGGCACCACCAGACCAATGGTATGGCTGCGGTTATCGCGCAGCGAGCGCGCGTGAATGCTCGGCTGATAGTGCTGTTCGCGAGCGATCGCCAGTACGCGCTCGCGCGTCTCCTGCGCCACGCGCAGCTCTTTACCACGACCGTTGAGTACCAGGCTGGCGGTCGCTTTGGAGACGCCCGCCAGTTCGGCGATATCTTTGATAGTTACGCGTTTGGTTTTCATCAGCACCCGGGAGCCTGAAAGCAAAACGCTTATTCTACCATGCATGGCCGCAGCAGCCAGCGGCAGAATGCCACCGGCGTCGCACCGCTGAAGATGAGCTGCCCCGGATAGCCCGGGAAGAAGCGGCTGCTCATCACCCCTTCGCCATCGTTGATGAAAATCTCTACGCTGGAGCGGTCGATAAAGATCCGCAGGCGTCGCGCCTCGCCGCGCCAGTAGCGGTGATGCATCTCCGCCGTCTGCAGGCCGCGGCGCGACAGACGCAGACCGTCGCGATTGACGGTGAGCTGCAGGGCGCCGGCAAAGTCCAGCCCCAGCGTGCTGTTGGGGGCGATGTCAAAGGCCAGCTCCATCGGGGCGAGGGGCAGGGTCTGTCCGCACCAGCCCTGGGCTTCCCCGCGCAGGGCGACCAACTCGCGCAGCGGACGCTGATACAGAGTGCCAGCCTGCCACTCCAGCTCACGCACGCAGGTCATCTGATGGATCCAGCCCTGCGCGCGGGTGGGCTGATGCATCTCGTCCCCGTCGGGGACGCCCATCCAGCCGACCAGCAGGCGGCGGCCATCGTCGGCCTGCATGGTCTGCGGCGCGTAGAACTCAAATCCGCTGTCCAGCTCGTGCAGCGGGCCGTGGTCGAAGATCCCGCGTTCGGCGTCGAAGCGGCCTGCCATCCACACCGCCGGATAGGTATTGAGAAAGCGCTGCGCTTCGCGGGCCAGCCCCTGCGGGCAGCAGATCAGCAGGTGGGTGTCCGCCAGCGGAAAGAGATCCGGGCACTCCCACATGTAGCCGGCGTTCGCCAGGCCGTTTACGTCGTGCCCGGCAATCTCGCCCACCAGGCGCCACTCCCGCAGGTCGCTGGCGGTAAACAGCAGCACTTTGCCGCGCTGTTGCACATCCTGCGCCCCAAGAACCATGTACCAGCGCCCGTCCTGCCGCCACACTTTAGGGTCGCGCACATGGCCGGTATAGCCTTCTGGCAGCGGCAGCACCGGCCCCAGCTTGCGGAAGGTGCCATCGGCATTCTCGGTCGCCAGACATTGCCAGGCGGTGCGCCCGCCGTCGGGGAATTTCACGTTGCCGGTGTAGCACAGAGTCAGGGCGCCCTCGAACTCGACCGCGCTGCCAGAGTAGCAGCCGTTGCGGTCATACTCTTCATCCGGCATCAGGGCGATAGGTTCGTGCCGCCAGTGCAGCAGATCGGCAGAGCTCCAGTGTCCCCAGCACTTATAGGTATGGTCGCAGGCGAGCGGGTTCCACTGATAAAATAGGTGGTAACGCCCGGCGACCTGGCAAAAGCCGTTAGGATCGTTCAGCAGTCCGTTGACCGGCGCCAGATGCCATTGCGGATAATGGCTGTCGGCCAGCGCCTGCGGCTGGCCCTGCATAACGGCCTGCAGGATCGCAGGCAGGCGTGACGGTAATGACATTATTCAGCGTCCGTTTTGTATTTCAGCGTCAGAGAGAGCGCGAAGGCCACGGCGAAGGCGATCGCCATTCCGATAATGTAGTTCAGCAGCGAGCTGGCCTGCACGATAGCCATCCCCGGGATCGCCGTCAGGCCCACCGCGGTCATGTAGACGTGCATCGACACCACCCAGGCGCCGCCGGCGGCACCGCCCACCAGCGCGGCGATGAACGGTTTCACAAAGCGCAGGTTAATCCCGAAGATTGCCGCCTCGGTGATCCCCAGCATCGCCGAAAACGCCGACGGCAGGGTGATGGCTTTTATTTTGGCATCTTTGGTTTTAAACCACACCGCAAAGCAGGCGCCGCCCTGGGCGACGTTGGCCATCGCCCAGATCGGCAGCAGGAAGTTGACGCCAATCGATGGGTTGCCCAGCAGTCCGGCCTCGATGGCATGGAAGCTGTGATGGATACCGGTAATGACGATCACCGAATAGAGGCCGCCGAACAGCAGGCCCGCCAGCCAGCCGGCATGGCTGATAAGCGTGCTGAGGATAAACGAAATGCCGTCGCCGAGCGCGCGACCGGCCGGGCCGATCAGCAGCAGGGCGATAAAGCCGGAGATAATCACCGTCAGGAACGGAGTGAGGATCAGGTCCAGCGCGTCAGGGATCACGCGGCGCAGCCGCTTCTCGACCATGCTCATAAACCACACCGCCAGCAGCACCGGGAAGACGGTGCCCTGGTAGCCGATCATCGCCACTTCGATGCCGAAGAAATTCATGGTGTGGAAGCCGGCGGCGACGCCCCAGGCGTTGGTCAGCGCCGGATGGGTGAGGATCCCGCCGAGGGTCGCGCCCAGATAGGGGTTACCGCCAAATTCGCGTGCGGCGGTAAAGCCGATCAGGATCGGCAGAATGATAAACGCCGCCGAACTGCACATATCCAGCATGATATAGAGAGCGTTGCTCGGGTCGACCCAACCGTAGGTTTTCACCATCCCCAGCAGGCCCATCAGCAGGCCGGAGGCGACGATGGCCGGAATAATCGGCACGAAGATGTTGGACAGCAGGCGGGCGATGCGCTGGAACGGGTTCAGCTTTTTCGCCGCCAGGTCGGCGGCTTCGGATTTGCTCGATTCGCTGATGCCTGCGGCCTGGATAAAGGCGGCATAGACTTTATTGACCACCCCGGTGCCGAAGATGATCTGCATCTGTCCGGCATTGCGAAAGCAGCCTTTCACCCCGTCGATTTTGCCAATCGCCTGCTGATCGGCGAGCGCGTCGTCGACCAGCACCAGCCGCAGGCGGGTGGCGCAGTGCGCGGCGCTGGCGATATTTTCCTTGCCGCCCAGCAGGGGAAGCAGTGAGCGGGAAATCTGTTCAAAATCCATAGTACCCTCTAAATGCATGATGATATGGCGTGGGCGGCGCCAGCCGTGGCAGGCGCCGCGAACCTTATATTTATGTGTTATTTACCCTGTCGCCCCGGTGGCCGTCAGAACCAGGTCTCCATTTGCATACCGAACGACCATTCGCCGCCCGATTTGAATCCGTTGCTGCCTAACGCGTCATCGTTGGCGTAGTTGTCCAGTTTTTTGCTCCAGTCCATCCACGATGTATAGAAGCGGATCTCCGGCCGCGAGAAGAAGTCGCCGATGCTGCCCACCTTGAAGGTCGGGGCGAAGGTCAGCTTGTAGAAGCTGCCATTGACCGCATGGCGATCGTTATAGCCTTCAGGCTGCAGATCCATGTACTGATAGCTGCCCTCCCAGGCGAGGGCGAAGTTCTGCGTCACTTCCTGAATCAGACGCAGGTTGAGGGTGGCCCACTGATAGCTGTCGCCATCGACATAACGATCTTTACTGCTCTGCGCCAGCACGGCCGGGGCAATAAACCAGCGATCGCTCAGCGGCGTAGTGCCATAGCTGGCGAAGCGCCAGGTATTGGCCCCCGGGCGCAGCGCGCCGTCGGAGCCGATGCCTTTAACCTCGGCGCCCAGCCCGTGGCCGTACAGCAGGGCCGTTTTGCTGGTCCCGTCGCGCAGGCCATAGAAGCTCTCATTGTGCAGGCCCAGCAGGGCATGAACCCCGGTGTTAGCGGCATCGCCTTTCACCAGATTGCCGTTCGCGTCCTGGCGGTCGTCATTATCTTTCGCCCGCATCCCGCTGACCATCATCTGCACCGGGCCGGCAAAGTTATTCATGCTGACGATATAGTTCTGCACGCTGTTGCTGCTGTCGGCGATATCGCCAAAGTTGCGGCCGTATAACGAGAAGTTGCTGCGCAGGCTGTCGTTCCATTTCACGTCGTAGATCCCGCCGCCGGTCCCGGCGAGGAACACCACATCCGAGTCAATCCAGTGGATGTCGAAGTTGTCGCGGTCAAAGCGTTTCCCGGCCCACAGGGTCGAGCCTTTGAACGGGCCTTCGAAGGTCGGCAGGTTGCCCAGCTCGACGAACGCCTGGCGCACGTTCAGATCGCTGCTGCTTGCCGTCCAGTCGTTATAAGTGGTCTGTCCGTCGGCCACCATCACTTTGAAACGGGTGGTCGCCCCGTTGTCCAGGGTCTGTTTATGTTCGAGGTTCATTTCCACATAGGTGTCGGCCTGGTTGCCCAGGCGACCAATGGCGCCGCCGGTCTCCCCGGCGGGGGTCATATAAGCGCCGGATTTGGTACTGGCGGCCGAGTCGTTCATGATCACCCCGGAACGCGCATAGCCGTGGAACTCAAAGCCGCCGGGCCGTTCGGCTTTTTCTTCCAGTTGAGTGGTGCGCCTGGCCACCTGCTGGGTGGTGGCCTGGGTTTGCTGCTGCTGCTGGGTTAACTGCTGAACTTTCTGCTCCGCTGAGGCGGCGCGGCTTTCGGCAGTGCTGGCGCGGGTCTCGGCGTCCTGCAGGCGTTTTTCCAGGGCGGCGAGACGCGCTTCAATGCTGTTCAGGTCTGTCTGCCCATGGGCGGCGGCGGTGCCGGTTAGCAAAGCAATAAGAATGGCTAACTTCCGTTTTTTATACATGTTGGTGACATCCAAAGGTAAATCAGTGAGTGTGCTAATGTTTGCTAAACCGGTTTAGTTGATATGGTAAACATGTCGGTAACGCGGTGAAAATAAAAATTGCTAAACCGGTTTAAGAATTGTGATGTCGCCAGCAAAGTGGGCCGTTAACCGGCCCAAGGGGATCACAGCGAGCGCTGAAGATCGTCCCTGTAGGGCAGGGCGGTCATGGCGCCTTTGGCGGTGGTGGCCAGCGCGCCGCAGGTTTGCGCCAGCGCGAGGTCGGGAGCCAGGGCTGCGAGGTTGTCCGGGATACCGTGGGCGGCGAGGCCGGCGAGTAGCCCGGCGACAAAGGCATCGCCGGCGCCGGTGGTATCGACGGCCACCACCGGGCGGGCAGGGAAGTGGCTAACCTGTCCGCGCAGGGCGGCCTGGACCCCCGCTTTACCCTGGGTCACCAGCAGTAGCGTCGGCTGGAAGCGGGCGTTCAGCCGGGCGATGCCGCTGACGATATCGTCGCTGCCGCTGATAAACGCCAGCTCCTCTTCCGAAAGTTTTATGGCGTCGGCGAGGGCCAGCGCCCGGTCGAGACAGTCGCGAAGGTCCTGCGGATCCTGCCACAGGTCGCTGCGGATATTGGGGTCGAAGCTGACATAGCCCCCGGCGCGCTTTATCGCCTCCATCGCCGCGAATGTCGTGCTGCGGCTCGGCTCCGCGCTGAGAGCGATGGAGCAGACGTGCAGCCACTGACCGGCGGCAAACGGCGGGAGATCCTCGGGCTGAAGGAACAGGTCGGCGCTCGGGCGGACCATAAAGGTAAAGGTGCGCTCCCCGTGGCTATCGAGATCGACCACCACCGTGGAGGTGCGCTGCGCCGCATCGAGGCGCATATAGTTCACATCCACTTGCTCCTGCGCCAGGGTGTGACGCATAAAACGGCCGAAGGGATCGTCGCCGACGCGGCCGATAAACCCGCTGTCACCGCCGAGCCGCGCCACGCCGACCGCCACGTTGGCCGGCGCGCCGCCGGGGCATTGCAGCAGGCGGCCCTCTCCATCGGGCAGGAGATCGACGACCGCATCGCCGAGTACCCAGATTTTTCCATTCATACGACAAGCTCCTCTAAGCTAAACTTTATTAAACCGGTTTAGCTCATTAAAGCACAGCCCACCGGTAAGCGGAACGATTGGGTCACGAAACAGGGAGGCGAGGGTAAAAAATGTGAGCCAGGCGGAATATTTCGCCACTCCAGATCTGGACTTTTCCTTCCCCACCCGCTTAGGTATAGTTCAACAGGTCGCGGTTAGCCCCGCCGCGGTGGCCAAAGGTAAAGGAGTGCGTAGCGCGATGAACCCCAGTTTTGGCGATATTTACGATCGGTACCAGAAGCTGACGCTGACTACGCATCTGCCGGCGGTGATCGCCTGCAGTGAAACGCTGAGTTTGGGCAAAGACCAGGGCTTTATTCCGCAGCCGGGCTATCTCTACTTTCTGCTGCAGGGGCAAATGACATTGGCCTTTGGCGATGAGCAGAACCTGGTCGGGATTGTTATCGCGCATATGCCGTTAGGATTACTGGAACATTATTGTCCGTCGGTCGCGCTCTATTATCAGTGTCTGGGCGAGTGCCAGCTGGCGAAAATAACCGCCAGCGATTTTGAGCGAATATTCTTTCATTCGTCGCCGGGCTATATGCAAGAGCTGACCACGATCCTGGCCTATATGGGCATATTTGCCCTTGATGCCCACTATGAACGCGGCAGCCAGACCAGCTTTCAGACCATTAAATCGATGCTGTCGCGCTATTTATATCGCGGCGAAATTGATGGGGGTCAGCATGAGAGCCTGTCGGCATTTATTATTAAACGAACCAATCTCTCGCGCAGCTATGTGTACCAGGTGCTGGCCGCGCTGCGCGAGGGGGGATATATCACGGTGAAAAAAGGCAAGCTGATCTCCATCGACCGTCATATTCCTGAGAAATTCTAAATCCGATTCGGCAGATTCACGCCATCACGTTGCTATTACCGCCAGGGAAAGCGCTAAGCGCGCTTTTTCCCCCGGCCCCGTTACGCCTGAATCTGGCTGTTTTATTTATTTAACCTTGCACTCTGGAGTTATTTTATGACCCTGGACTATGTGGCGCTGGCCATTCTGATCGCCGTGGCCTTAATACTTTTTTATGGCGTGATTGTTATTCACGATATTCCTTATGAAATCGCCAAAGAGCGGCGTCATCCTCATCAGGATGCGATTCATTATGCCGGTTGGGTCAGCTTATTTACCCTCCACGCGCTGTGGCCCTTGTTATGGATCTGGGCGACGCTGTGGCGCGAAGACCGCGGATGGGGGATGCGCCACATTGCCGACGAGCAGCAGGCGCTGCATCAGCGTCTGGAAACGGTGGTCCAGCAGCTGGAACAGGTCCAGCGCGAGGTGGACGTTCTGAAAGCGAAGGAGGCAAAATAATGGAAACGTTAATGTTGCTGACCTACGCCGCGCTATGCATCGTGGTGTTTAAAGTTTTTCGCATCCCGCTCAATAAGTGGACCGTACCGACGGCGGTGCTCGGCGGTATCGCCCTGATTGGCGCGGTGATCTTCGGGATGAACTACAACTTCCCTTATACCGACGTCGGTAACCAGGTGTTTCGCACCGTGCCGATTGTGTCGCAGGTACGCGGCCGGGTGCAGAGCGTACCGGTGAAGCCTAACCAGATGCTGCATAAGGGCGATGTGCTGTTTACCCTCGACCCGACGCCGTTCCAGGCGAAAGTAGACGATCTGCAGGCGCAGATAAAAGCAGCCAGTCAGGATGCGCTCTCCTTAAACGCGGCGTTAAGCCAGGCGCAGGCCGAGCTGAGCCGTGCGGTGGCCCAGCGCGACCAGTCGCGGCGAGAGTATGCCCGCTATCGGGAGGGCCATGCCCAGGGCGCCTTCTCCGATCAAATGGTTGATACCCGTCTGCAGACGTGGAAAGCCGATGAAGCCAGCGTCAGCGCGGCTCAGGCGAAGGTGGTTCAGGCGCGTAATGCGCTGGACTCGGTGGTGAAGGGCAAAAACACCACCGTGGCCTCCCTGCTGGCGCAGCTGCAAAAGGCGCAGTTTCAGCTGGAGAACACCGTCGTCCGCGCCCCGGAGGATGGCTATGTCAGTACCGTCGGCTTACGGCCGGGCACCATGTCCACTGCGCTGGGGATGATCCCGCTGATGACCTTTGTGCCGGTGGAGGGCGCCGCCTCGCGGGAGTACGTCGCGGCATTTCGCCAGAACGCCCTGCAGCGTCTGCACAAAGGCGAGCCCGCGGAGCTGATGTTTCCGGCTATCCCGGGCACCGTCTTTCGCGGAGAAGTGGCCGACGTGCTGCCGGCGATTGGCGAGAGCCAGTTCCAGGGGCAGGGCAAACTGCTGACCACAGACGCGCTCAATACCCATGGCCGGGCGCTGGTGGTGCTGAAGGTGACCGATCCGCGTTTTGCCGAATACGCTCTGCCGCAGGGGGCTACCCTCGAGGCGGCGGTCTACTCGGATCATCTGAAAGAGCTGTCGCTGATCAGGAAGATCTTGATCCGCATGAAGAGCTGGGAAAACTATATCTATCTCGATCACTAAGCCGGCGGGCGCGGGGCGGACGTGCCGCGCCGCGCCGCGGTCAGGCCTCGCTGTCCACCAGGCCGTCAATAATCACCTGCCGCACCCCCTGCGAACAGGGTTCAATACGCCCGCGCACCCCATAGACGGCCGCCAGAGTCTCGGGGGTGATGACCGCGGCCGGGGTGCCGTCGCCGAGCAGCTGGCCCGCCTTGAGCATCAGCACGTGGTCGGCGTGACGCAGGGCAATATTGATGTCGTGCACCACCACCAGGGTCACGATGTTGCGCCGCCGGGTCTCCCGGCGCACCAGATCCATCACGTGAAACTGGTAGTTGAGGTCAAGGGCGCTGAGCGGTTCGTCGAGCAGCAGCAGGCGCGGCTGGCGGATCAGCGACTGGGCGAGACCCACCAGCTGCTTTTGCCCGCCGGAGAGCTGATCGAGGTAGCTCATCGCCAGATGGGCAATCCCCAGCTGTCGCAGCAGCGCCATCACTTCCTCCTGGCGCTGCGGACTGTGGCGTCCTCCGGCGGCGCGCTGGGCAACGATAATCGACTCCAGCACATGCAGATGCACGCCGGCGGGCAGCGTCTGCGGAAGATAGACCACCTGCTCTGCGCGACGTGAGAACGGCTGCGTCAGCAGATTTTCCCCCTCCAGCAGCAGCTCGCCGCGGCAGGGGCCCAGACCCGCCATCGCCCGCATTAACGTTGATTTACCGCTGCCGTTTGGCCCCAGCAGCGCGGTGATTTTCCCTCGCGGCAGATGGGGAACCGTCAGGTTCTCGATCACCTTGCGTCTGGGGTAGCCGGCGCTGAAGTGAGACAGCGACAGCCCGGATAATGTCTGGTCGCTCATACCTGCCCCCGATGACGTAAAATGATGCTCAAAAAGAACGGGACCCCGACCAGGGAAGTGACGATCCCCACCGGAATAATGGCCCCGGGGATCAGGTTTTTCGAGGCGATGGAGGCCAGGGAGAGCACCAGGGCGCCGATCAGCGCGCTGGCGGGCAGGTAAAAGCGATGGTCTTCGCCGAAGAGCATCCGCGCAATATGCGGCGCCACCAGGCCGATAAAGCCGATTGGCCCGACAAAGGCCACCGAAAGCGCCGACAGAATGCTGATCCGCAGCAGCGTGGTCAGGCGCAGACGGCGAACGTTAATGCCAAAGCTGATGGCCCGGTCCTCGCCCAACCGCAGGGCGGTCAGCTTCCACGCGCTGCGCAGCGACAGGGGCATCACCAGCGCCAGGGCGACCAGCAGGATGGCGACTTTGCTCCAGGAGGCGCGATCGATGCTGCCCATGGTCCAGAACACCAGCCCCTGCAGCGTGTCTTCGTTGGCGATGAACTGCAGCATCGAGACCAGAGCGTTAAAGGTAAAGACCAGCGCGATGCCGAACAGAATGACGCCGGAGGTGGCCACCTGGGTCCAGCGGGTGATGCCGTCCAGCAGCAGGGCCGCCAGCAGGGCGAAGATAAAGGCGTTGGCCGAGATAAACCACTGGCCGGGAATACCGGGCAGACCAATACCCAGCACAATCGCCAGCGCGGCGCCAAACGCCGCAGCCGAGGAGACGCCGAGGGTAAACGGGCTGGCCAGCGGGTTATTGAGGATGGTCTGCATTTCGGCGCCGGCCAGTCCCAGCGCCAGACCGACGATAATCGCCATCACCGCATAGGGCAGACGGATATCCCAGACGATGGCGCGCGTGCCCGGATCGGCGCTGGCCGGATCGGTTAACGTCTGCCACAGGCTCTGCAGCGGCAGACCGGAGGGGCCGAGCATAAAATCGAACAGCAGCGACGCGACAATCAACAGCGCCAGCAGGAGGATCAGCAGCAGACGGCGACGCACGATACGGCGATAATCATTCATCATGCCAGAGGTCCCGGCGGGCAGCCCGTCGAGCACGGAGTCGGAGGTTAAACGCATGCTATATTTACTCGCTCTGCTGCCAGGAGAAGACGAACGGCTGGTCCGGCAGGTCGGTGAAATGGCGCACGATATAATGGTACGTCTCATCCGGGTTGAGATCGCCGAAGGCCTGCGGGTAGATATCTTTCGCCAGGTATTCCATGCCGACAATATTCCACGGGTGGTTATAGAAGTGGTGATAAACGCCATAGGCCCGCTTTTCCTGTACCGCCGGGATCTGGCTGACCCCCGGTCGCGCCAGCAGCGTCTGCGCCTGGGCCTTCACCGCCTCCGGCTTAACCTCATAGCCGAGGGGCAACACCTGGCTGTTGCCGCGCTTCGAGCCGGTCATGATCCAGGCGTCGGGCTTCATGCTGATGATTTTCTCCAGCGAAACGAACCCGGAGGCGCCCGGCAGCAGCTGCGAACCGATATTGTTCGCCCCGACCGCCTCCACCAGCCCGCCCCAGCCGCTGTGGCCGTGGGTAAAGCAGCAGGCGTCGCTGTTGCCGGCCAGCGCTTCCACGAAGACGTTGGCCTTCGGCGTGATGGTCGCGGTCTTCTGGCGAATCGACTGCAGCTGCTGACGATAGTAATCGGTAAAGGCTTTGGCCTGGCTCTCGCGGTTAAGGACTTTGCCCAGCAGGTCGATGCTGGGGGCGGTATCTTTCGCCGGGTCGATCTCATAGTCGACAAACAGCACCGGAACGTGCAGGGCGCTGAGCTTGTCGATGACGCCGCTCTCCATCAGCGCTGGCCTGGCGCGCAGCTGGGCGATCATCAGATCCGGCTGACGGGCGATGACGCTTTCAAGATCGACGTTCCCTTTATCGCTGAAGCCCATGTCAAGGATCGTGGCCGACTGCGGCCACGTCGTTTTCAGCATCTGCCAGGTGGCAACATCCTGCTTTTTCGCCAGATTATTCCATGCCACCAGCCGTTTAAACGGATTGTCCCGGTCCAGCAGGGCGAGGGTCATAATGTCGCGGCCATCCTGCAAAATAATACGCTGCGGCTCTTTGGCGAGGGTGACCTGCCGGCCGTCGAGGTCCGTGACCGTCAGGGGATATTGGGTTGCATAGCTGAGGAGGGGCGTCGCGAGCAGCGCAGTAAGTAACAGCGATCTTACTGATTTTCTTGCCATAAAATGAGTTCCGTTTGCCAATTTATAAATATAATGATTCTGAGAATTATTCTCGAGTAAACGTCAACGGCAAGTATATCAAGGGCAAATTTCATAAAATGTAACAAACATGTTGGAAATTATGCCAACGCCGACAGGGCGCGCGCGGCGGCAGCATTTTCTGCCAAGGCTGGAGGTCGAAGACGTTTTTCAGGCTAATTCCTAATGTCATCCCCGGTTCGTTGTGCCATCCTGAATGCGACTCATAACACGACACGTGAGAGAGGATATTATGAAAAAAGCAATGATTGCGTTATCGGCTATTCTGGTTGCGGCTCCGGTTTTTGCTGCGACAACACATGCAACAGATGATACCGTCGCGGCGGCGAATGCCAACGCCAACACCGCTAAAGAGAAGCTGCATCAGGCCCAGCACGAGGGCGAAGAGCAGCAGCTGAAGGCGAAACACGCCGCCGAAGGCAAGCAGGACAGCGTCGGCAGCCAGGTGAGCGAAGGCGCGCAGAAAACCTGGAACAAGACCAAAGAAGGCACCGAGAAGGGGTGGGATAAGACCAAAGAGGTCAGTGAAAAAGGCTGGAACGCCACCAAATCCGGTGCGGAAAAGGGCTGGGATAAAACCAAAACCGGCGCCGAAGAGTTAAAAAATAAAGTGACTGAATAAGTCCTTTTACCTGTCTGAATAAAGGTCGCGAAAGCGGCCTTTTTTATTGCCCCGCCATCAGCACAACCTCTTCCCGACAGCCGATGCCAGGAATCGTCCTGGTTAACCAGTTACTCACTCTTTCTTCACATTTGCCCGGTACAAAGGAGCTGAATCAGGAGGTGTACCATGAAAAAGATGATTTCTCTGGCAGTAATTTTATCCTGTGTGCTGAGCGTCCCGGCCTTTGCCGATGGCCCGAACGACGGCCATCGTCCGGGGCAACCCACGGTGTGGCAGAACGGTCCGGACCATGACGGGCATGCACCGCAGGGCGGACCTGACGCGCATCATCAGGGCGACCATGACCAGCGTGGCCCGGATCGCGACGGCCATGACAAACGCGATCTGGCACGTCATGAGCAGGACCATTTCGCCTGGCGCGGGAACGATTTCCGCAAAGGCCACCCGGCTCCGGCGCCGTTCCGTGGCGATGAATATCGCGTCCGCGACTGGAGCGACCGCGGCCTGCCGCCCCCGCCGGAAGGCCATCACTGGTCCTATATCGACGGTAACTATGTGCTGATCGCCGCGGCGACCGGGATCATCACCTCGATTCTGGTGAGCGGCGCCCTCGGCCACTAAATGCGCTGCTCCGCGACGCCGGGTCAGGAAAAGCCTGATCCGGCGATGGCGCACTCGCGGAAAGCTACGGATCCAGCGCAGCATCCGGCCAGTATTTATAACCATTGATCGTTGCCTGGGTGGACAGTTCTTTTTCGGTCAGATGATAAACGTTGACCTTCGAGGACAACGAGGCGGTATCTGACGCCACGCCGCTGGAAGCGGCGGCGATCGGCGCGCTGCAGCCCGCCAGCGCAACGATTGCGAGAAGGAAAAGCCTCTGTAATTGCCTGCCCGTTTATTTTATATAACGCTGGATGTGGCCGTGCAGGGTAGGGTAAATAACGGGAAATCCTCAAAAAAATAAACTTTTATTTTTTAATTGCACTATTTTTATTATTCATTGCGCTGTGATGAGTGAATTATTAAATAAGATGCGTCCATTCCAGGTATTAGAAATGCTGCTTGCATAAACTTTTCATCGCGATACCGTGATAAGTCCTTAATTTATTTCCCGGAGAGCGGCATGAGTGATTATGTAATTCCAGAAATTAAAGCGACGGAAGCGGAAATGATTTCTATCCGTCATTATTTACATGCCAATCCGGAATTAAGTCTTGAAGAGTTTAATACCAGCGAACTGGTCGCCAGCAAGCTGACGGAATGGGGCTATCAGGTGACGCGCGGTCTCGGCAAGACCGGCGTGGTCGGCAGCCTGAGCAAAGGCGATTCTCCGCGCACCATCGGTTTACGCGCCGATATGGATGCCCTGCCGATCGAGGAAACCACCGGTTTACCCTGGGCCAGCACGGCGCCAGGAAAAATGCACGCCTGCGGCCATGACGGTCACACCACCATTCTGCTGGCGGCGGCGAAATATATCGCCTCGCCGGCCTGTCAGTTCAACGGCACGGTGCATCTGATTTTTCAGCCGGCGGAAGAGGCTATCGGCGGCGCGGATTTAATGATTAAAGACGGCCTGTTCGAGCAGTTCCCCTGCGAACGCATCTTTGGCTTGCACAACATGCCAGGCCTGCCTGTAGGCAAGCTGGGCTTCTACGCCGGCAACTTCATGGCCTCGGCGGACACCGTCAAAATCACGATTACCGGCTACGGCGGCCACGGCGCCCACCCCGAGCGCACCGTCGACCCGATCGTCGCCGGTGCGGCGCTGGTGATGGCCCTGCAGAGCATTGTGGCGCGCAACGTGCCGCCGGGGGAAACGGCAGTGGTCAGCGTCGGCACCTTCCAGGCCGGTATCGCCTCCAACGTCATTCCGGAGAGCGCGGTGATGGAGCTGAGCGTGCGGGCGATGAAGCCGGAAATCCGCGACCTGCTGATCAAGCGTATTCACGAGCTCGCTGACTTTACCGCCAAAAGCTATGGCGCCAGCAGCGTAGTGGAGGTTTACGACTCCTATCCGGTATTAACCAACAGTCCTGAAGAGACCGATTTCGCCCGGGCGCTGGCGCTGGAGGTGTTTGGCCGCGAAGGGGTCCTGGAGTCGGTCTCGCCGATGAACGCCAGCGAGGATTTCGCTTTTATGCTGCGCGAACGCCCGGGCAGCTACTTCCTGCTCGGCAATGGCGAGAAAGGGGAGAAGGGCGGTTGCATGGTGCACAACCCCGGCTACGACTTTAACGATGACATTATCACCACCGGCGCGACGCTGTTCGCCCGTCTGGTGGAAAAACACTGTCGCTAATCTCTGGAGAAGAACGCGAATGAAAAAATCACTGTTGCTATGGCTGGCCTTAATGGCGTCGACGTCGGCGCTGGCCGAAGGGGGAAAGGAGATCCGCTTCGGCGTCGACCCGACTTTCGCGCCGTTTGAATGGAAAGATCCGCAGGGCAAGCTGGCGGGGTTTGATATCGATTTAGGCAACGCCATTTGTCAGCAGCTGCAGGCGAAATGCGTGTGGGTGGAAAGCAATTTCGACGGCATTATCCCGGCGCTGAAGGCGCGTAAATTCGACGCGATCCTTTCCGGGATGTATATGACCGAGAAGCGCAAAGCGCAGATTGCCTTTAGCGACAAGTTGTATAACGGGCCGGTGTTCCTCGTGGCGCGTAAAAATACCCTGCAAGGCAATACGCCGGAACAGCTGAAGGGCAAAACCATCGGCGTGGAGCAGGGCTCGGCGCAGGAGACGTATGTTAACCAGCACTGGCGGCCGCAGGGGATAAACATTGTGGCCTACCAGGGGGCCGATAGCGTGGTGCGTGACCTGGAGTCGGGGCGCATCGACGGCGCGGTGCTCTCCGGGATGATGGCCGACTACAGCTTCCTGCAGCAGCCGCAGGGTAAGGAATTCGCCTTTGTCGGCGGCCATCTGCAGGACGATACGCTGTTTGGCGCCGGGGCGGCGATAGGTTTGCGTAAAGACGATGAGGCGCTGCGTCAGGAAATTAACGGCGCGATTGCGAAGATTCTTGCCGACGGCACCTATAAAAAATTAGCTGGCAAATATTTTAGCTTTGATGTTTATTCCGGGACATAATGTCAGAGTGTACCTGCGGGCGTGGAGCGCCCGCCGTAAGATTCCTTTTCTGATTATCCAATCGACCTCCTCTCCTGACCCCTGTGGTTACCTGAGGGAAGCAGAATATAAGCTAAGGAGTACTCGGCATGATGACACGTCCTTTGGGCAAAACCGGATTTTCCATCGCCCCATTAGTCTTTGGCGGCAACGTCTTTGGCTGGACCATCGATGAAAAAACCAGTTTTGCTCTTCTTGATGCTTTCGTTGACCACGGTTTTGATGCTATCGATACGGCGGATGTTTATTCCCGCTGGGCGGAGGGCAACCAGGGCGGCGAATCTGAAACCATAATCGGCCGCTGGCTACAGGCGCGCCCCGGCATGCGCGATAAAGTCAAAATTTTCACCAAAGTCGGCTCCGATCTCGGCCTCCCCGGCCATAAAGGGCTCAGCAAAGCCTGGATCCAACAGGCGGTTGACGACTCTCTGCGTCGCCTGAATACCGATTATATCGACCTCTACTTCTCCCACTGGCCGGATCCGCAAACCCCGGTGGCGGAAACGCTGGAGGCCTTCCACAGCCTGCAGCAGGCCGGAAAAATCCGCGCGATGGGGGCCTCTAACCTCGATGCGATGCAGCTGGCGGGGGCGCTGGAGGTGGCGCGTAAGGGCGGCTTGCCTGCGTGGCAGGTGCTGCAGCCGGAATATAACCTCTACCACCGCTCTGCGTTTGAAGGCGCGCTGTGCGATCTCTGCGTCAGCCGCGATATCGGGGTGGTGACCTACTACAGCCTGGCCTCGGGGTTCTTAACCGGTAAGTACCGCCAGCCGTCGGATCTGACACAGAGCCAGCGCGGAAGCGGGATTGGTAAGTACCTGAATCCGCGCGGCATGCGGATTATCGATACCCTGGCGGCGGTCGCGGACGAGCAGGGCGCGAAGCCGGCTGAGGTTGCCCTGGCGTGGCTGATCGGCCGCGAAGGGGTGACCGCGCCGATCGCCAGCGCCACCAGCGTGGCTCAGGTGGAGAGTTTTGCCCGCGCGGCGGCGCTGAGCCTGAGCGCGGAGCAAGTGGCGCGGCTGGACGGCGCCAGCGCCTGAGGCAATCCCTCTTCCCGGCGGGGAGAGGGGGGAGGGCTAAACATGACGCGGAGCGTAGGCCGGGTAAGGCGCCAGCCGCCACCCGGCAAAATAACGGCGCAACCGGAAATGTCCCTGTTCGCGCTGCGCTTAGCAGGGCTACAGCTTCTATGTTACTTCCGGGCCGATTGCGCTCCCGGTTAATTGTCTGCGTTATGGCAGTCAAGGTGCAGGGAGCGCACAGGGGGCGGCCAGTCGCCGCCGCCCCCTGTACCCCCGGGCTCCGGCCAGCAACATCGCCGCTGCGCGGTGCCTTCGACTTATCCCTGCAGGCTTCGGGTCGGGCCGAGGCAGCGTCCCTGCAAAACACGGCCCTCAGCCCGCATTCATGCGGGCTTCCCCGACCTTCCGGGAACGTCTCAGCGATGTTGAGGCCGCAACACCGGCAGTTTCAGCAAGACTGGTGAATAAATTAACGACAGGTTGCGCGAATCCCAGGTCGGGTAAGGCGCCAGCCGCCACCCGGCAATAAAGCGGCTCTGTGCCTGATGGCATCGCCCGGTGGCGCTGCGCTTACCGGGCCTGCGAGGTGTGAGCCTGTGAGAGGCCCCGGTAGGCCGGGTAAGGCGCCAGCCGCCACCCGGCAAAATAACGGCGCAACCGGAAATGTCCCTGTTCGCGCTGTGCTTAGCAGGGCTACAGCTTCTATGTTACTTCCGGGCCGATTGCGCTCCCGGTTAATTGTCTGCGTTATGGCAGTCATGGTGCAGGGAGCGCACAGGGGGCGGCCAGTCGCCGCCGCCCCCTGTACCCCCGGGCTCCGGCCAGCAACATCGCCGCTGCGCGGTGCCTTCGACTTATCCATGCAGGCTTCGGGTCGGGCCGAGGCAGCGTCCGTGCAAAACACGGCCCTCAGCCCGCATCCATGCGGGCTGCCCCGGCCTTCCGGGAACGTCTCAGCGATGTTGAGGCCGCAACACCGGCAGTTTCAGTCGCACTAGTGGGTAAGTTAACGGCTGGCTGCTACGGACCGTAGGCCGGGTAAGGCGCCAGCCGCCACCCGGCAATAAAGCGGCTCTGTGCCTGATAGCATCGCCCGGTGGCGCTGCGCTTACCGGGCCTGCGAGGTGTGAGCCTGTGAGAGGCCCCGGTAGGCCGGGTAAGGCGCAGCCGCCACCCGGCGAAATGACGGGTGCGGTGCCTGAAAGCGTGCCCGGCGGCGCCCTACTATTCCTGATGGCGGGTGACGTTGAGGATCTTCGCGCTGGCGCCGACCGGAAAATTGCTGAGGGCGCCGAAATCGCTGCCCTGATAGCCCATGATCTTGCCGTCAGTGCGCATCTGCTGCAGATCGATGAGGATCACCCCCAGCGTGGGAATGATTTTCTCCCGCCAGACGAACAGATAGAGATCCTCAGCCACCTGCACATAGTGGCAGCGATCGACATCCGCCAGCCCCTTTTCCACGCCGTCCAGACACTGCCAGGCGTAAAAATTGTCGTTGAGATAGATGTGCTCATAGCGCTCGGTCGGGCTGTAGGTGTACTGATTGCGCATGCCAATGAGCGCATCGGTAAAGCCCGGCAGCGGCCCCGGCTGGGCATCCAGGCGGGCGAAGACGAAACGGACCTCAACCGCGGTCAGCGGCAACCCTTGTTCTACCCGGCTGAAGGCGTCCAGCCGCGCGGCGGCTTCGTCCGGCAGCTGGCCGTATACCAGCGTGGCATTGCGCTGCGTCAGGTTGCATACCGCGCTAATGCTGGCGTTATCCCGCTCCGGGTCAAGGAAGTCGATAAACAGAATGTCCGGGCGCAGGGCGGTCGCTCGCCAGGGGGCGCGCTTGCCGTTCCAGCTTAGCGTCTGCTCATCTTCGATAACCAGCTGCTGCGGCTCGCTCCCGGCGACATAAAAGGTAAAGTTTTCGCCGGCGGGCAGGCTGGCGGTAGCCAGCAGGTTACCGTGCGGCGCAAAACCATCGGCCAGCGCGCCGACCTGGATAAATACGGCTTCTGAAGTCATAGGGGCTCCTGAACAGAGTAGGGCGTTAGGCAAACGCCAGAGTGGGAACATCGACGATACTGGCCCCGCCGTCGGCGACCAGCGTAGCGCCGCTGATGATGGCGGCCTGCGGAGAGCAGAGAAACTGACAGGCCTGGGCTATCTCCTCGGGGCTGGCGGGGCGGCGTAGCGGAACGTCGCGGCACACCCGCTGATAAGCCTCAGTCAGCGATAGCCCTTCCGCCTGCATCAGCGGGTGCATCTCTTCATCCGCCATCGGCGTCGTGACCCAGCCGGGACAGATAGCGTTAGCGCGTACCCCCTGGGGGCCATAATCGCGGGCGACGGAGCGCATCAGGCCGATTAAAGCGTGTTTGGCGGTGACGTAGCCGCAGGCCTGCGGCCCGGCGGCCAGAGAGGCGATGGAGGCGACAAACAGCACATTGCCGCGGCGGGCAATCAGCGAAGGCAGACAGGCGCGAACGCTGGCGAAGGCGCTGGTGAGATTGCCGTCCAGCGCCTCGCGCCATTGGCGGTCGCTGGTCTCGGCGGCGGGGCTGTTGCCCATCCCGCCGCCGAGACCAGCGNNCCCGCCGGTCTGGTCGAGGATGGCCGGCAGCAGCCGCTGGCGCCACACCTCGCCGTCGGCGGCATCGCCCACCAGCGCCGTGGCGCCGGTCTCATTGGCGACAGCCTGCAGCGGCGCTTCGCGCCGTCCGGTAATAAACACCCGTTCGCCCGCGGCGCGCATCAGCCGCGCGCAGGCAGCGCCAATTCCGGTTCCACCGCCGGTAATTACCACGACTCTCGCCATCCGCACTCTCCTGTAATGGGGTTTCCGATTACCTTAAAAAGCGCGTCAGGTCCCGGCTATCGCCCGGAAGAACGATAGCCGTGGTGGTTAATGGATCTCGCTCACAGGGATCGCCTGCGGCGCAGGCACCGGCTTCATGGTGACGGGGTCGACCGCCAGATAGCGCCCGGTTTTGCTATCGATACCGACGTAGTCGATCATTTTGCCCTGCGCTTTGGTAACCATGGTGCGCTTAGCAAATGCCTCGTAGGCCTCGCTCATGGCTTTGACCCGATCGGGATGTTCGGCCGCGACATCATGCGTCTCCAGCGGGTCGTCGTGCAGATTAAATAGCTGCCACGGCGCGTCGCCGGCGGTGAGGCCGCGCGGCACCAGCCGTCGCAGCTTCCATTCGCCATCGACCCAGGCCGCCTGATGATGCAGTTCAACCCCGTAGTTGCCGCGCGGCGGCTCCTGTACTTCGCCGGTGAGATAGCGCTTAAAGCTGACGCCGATCATCGGCAACACCGGCTTTTTCGCCAGCGACTTGTTCGGATCGATGCCGGCGAATTCATATAGCGTCGGCGCCACGTCATACACCGCCATCGTCGAGGCGTCGATTTTACCGTGGCGGGTGATCCCGGGACCGGAGATCATAAAGTCGGTATTGATGCCGCCCTGGGCGCTGGTGGTTTTGTGATAATTGGCGTAGGGGGCGTTGCTGACGTTGGCCCAGTGCGGGCCGTAGGAGACAAATGATCCTTTGCGGCCGACGTTGTCATAGCTGTTATCGAACTGCTTCCAGAATTCCGGGGTAGATTCGTAGTAGAAACCCTGCGCCGGGTTGGCGCCGTTATCGGTTAAAAAGACCAGCAGGGTATTTTTATCGCGCCCGGTTTGTTTCAGCGTCTCCATCAGGGTGCCGATTTGCGCGTCCATATTGGCGATCATCGCCGCATACACCTGCATCACTTTCGCCGTATATTTCTGCTGCTCTGGCGTTAGCGCTTCCCACTCTTTATCCAGCTCCAGATGCGGCAGCGGGGTATCGTCATGGATAATTCCCAGCGCTTTCAGGCGGGCGATGCGCTGGCGATAGACCTCGGCGTAACCCTGCTCATACTGGCCTTTGAAGCGCTTAATCCACTCGTCAGGCGCCTGCAGGGGATCATGAGGGGCGGTGAAGGCCAGCCAGGCGAAGACCGGCTGTTCCTTCGGCGTCGCTTTAATCCAGCTGTTCATCTGGCGGGCGTAGGCTTCGCTGGAGTAAAAATCATCCGGTAGGGAGACGCGCTCGCCGTCGCGGGTGTAGTAGGTGTGGAAGGCTTCAACGGTCCCCAGCGGTATCGCGTCGTTAAAGTGGCTGGTGCCGCCGCCCATAAAGGCGAAGGCGTGATTAAAGCCGCGATCTTTCGGCGTGGCGCCGGGAACAAAACCGAGGTGCCATTTACCGGCCATCAGGGTGTTATACCCCGCGTCTTTAAAGCGCTCGGCCATGGTGGTGACGCGGTCGGTCAACCGCAGCTCGTAGCCCTCCTTGCCAATGGTGCTGTCGTACCACCACATGCCGCCCATCCCAGCCTGCTGGTTACTGTTGCCGGTGAGCAGCATTGAGCGCGCCGGGGCCGACATCGGCGAGGTGTAATACTGGCTCATGCGCATTCCCTGCTCGGCCATCGCCTGCAGGTTGGGGGTGGGGATCTCGCCGCCAAAGGGGCTGATGTCCGAGTAGCCCATATCATCGGCGATAATCACGATGACGTTTGGACGCTCCTGCTGCGCGGCGTGCGCGCCACCGGCGAGGATCATGCTGACCGCCGCGGCCATGGCTTTTTTGTTCACGACTGACTCTCCTGTTCAGAGGGGGATATCATCAGGGTAAGGTGCTACGCAGTATGCGCAGTCCCAACAAACGCGGCCCGCCAGGCCTTCAGGCCATTAAGGTCGCGGGAAAAGGGGCGTAATGGCGCGAGGATGTCGCTAAAGAAGCGGTAGTAGCCTCCGCAGAGGCGGTTGTTGCCTGCGGCGTTGAGATGCGCCGGGCAGCCGCCCTGGCAGACCATTTTTACCGAGCAAGTCTGGCATTCGCGGCGCAGACTTTTCTGCTGACCGAAAGGCAGTTGCACCGAGGCGTCAACTGCGGCGGCAAGCGTCTGCTCGTCAAGGCGACCCAGCCGATGTTCGGCGTTGATCAGATGATCGCAGGCGTAGAGCTGTCCGTCGGGCTCCATCACCAGGTTGCTGCCGCAGCGGGCGCTGTGCACGCAGCTGCCGCTGGTATGAGTGAAATACTGCGCCCACGCCTGTTCGATATTGATAACGAACACCCGCCCTCTATCGCAGCGCTTCCGCCACTGTCGCCAGATGCCGACCATAAAACGTCCCCAGTTATCGGCGCTGAGCTGGTATCCTTCGCGCAGGGCCGCGCCTTCGCTCATCAGCGGCTGAAACTGCAGATAGCGCGCGCCGAGGCTGACCAGCCGGTCATAAATCGCCGCCGCGTGGGCCGCCATCTCGTTATGCACCACCACCAGCAGATTAAAGTCCACCTGATGCTGATGGAGCAGGTCAATGCCGCGCAGCGCCGCCGACCAGGTCGACCGGCCGCGTTTATCCGGACGATGGTAGTCCTGCAGCGCTTCGTTGCCTTCGAGGCTCAACCCGATAATAAAGCCATGTTCGCGGAACAGTCGGCACCATGCGTCGTTGATCAGCGTCCCGTTGGTCTGCAGGCTGTTGCTGATAGTCACGCCGTCGGGGGCATAGCGTGCCTGCAGGGCGAGCGCTTTTTTGTAGAAGCTCAGGCCGGCCAGCAGCGGCTCGCCCCCCTGCCAGACAAAGTTGATTTCCCGCGCGCCGGCGGGCTGGGCGGCAATATAGCGGCGGATAAACTGCTCCAGCCGCGCGTCATCCATCTTGTTGACCGGCGTTTCGTCCTGCGGGTAATAGCAATAGCGGCAGGCGAGATTGCAGGCGGGGCCAATCGGCTTCATCAGAATATGAAACGGCACCGGCGAGCGCGGCTCAGCGGCCAGCGGAATTTGCTGCTGGCGCAGGGCGGCGATATTCAGCATCGGCTTATCCTCGGTTAATGACCGGTACTGTTGATATTATTTTGGCAACAGCGGGTCAGGCGTAATCACATGATTAAGCCGCGGCGAAAATTAAATGCATCCTGTTAAGGGTATAAGTGAAAAAAAACAAAAATCCATCGTTCTTTAGGATGAGAATCACGCGTCGGGAATAGGGTTTTTTTATCACCAGGGGCAGGTACGCCGGGTGTTAATCTTATTTGTTTATGTTTTAACGCCGCTATCGTAAAGCATGGCTGGGGTGTTTTTTAAATGCTTTATATAACAATGTATTGCTGAAAATTTTGTAACGGCTATCACATTGTTAATATGTTAATGATTGTGTTACTTAAATGTGAAATGTATGCTTCAATTATCAGTAGTCATCCATGTGTCATGTACCATCATCTCGACGGGGAGGCCCTATCATGTCTGCTTTGTTAAAAGCCAGCCGTAATGATGCGATAATAGCACGTTGTTTACAGACTATTTCCCAGTTAATTCCACTAACTTCAGCGGTGTTTTATCGAGTAAATAATCGTTTAAAACCCGAAAACTATATATTGCATAATATTTCCGATAATACGCACCAACAATATCTGGAAAACTTCCAGCCGCTGGATCCGCTGCTACCGTCGCACTTTAGCCACCAGAACACCACCGTGGCGGCGATGACGCCGCGGCTCTGCGACCGCAACCGGCATTACTATCATGAATTTATGTTGCCGAATAACGTGCGCGACATGACCGAGATCTTTATCCGCCGCGAGCGGCGGATCGTCGCCGGTATCTCGCTGATGCGCGACGTGCCTTTCTCCAGCGAAGAGCGCCAGCGGGCCCAGGCGGTGCTGCCGCTGGTAGAGCTGGCCATTCGCGACTGCCTGCAGGAAGAAGATGATCTGCCCGCCATCCTGACGGCGAAAGAGCGGGAAATCGTCGGCATGGTGCGCGAAGGCGCCAGCAATAAGCTGATTGCCCGCCAGCTGGATATCTCGCTCTCGACGGTAAAAACGCACCTGCGCAATATTTTCGCCAAGACCGAAGTGGTCAATCGTACCGAACTGGTTTCCCGAACCTGGATGCCGGCCGCTCAGCGTACGCTGCATCTGTAATCTGACTTTCGCATCCCGCGCGCGCCGTGGCAGCACGGCGTTTTCCTGATGCCTGTGGGTATCACTCCCTGGAGGATCCCCCGGGGGGAGGCTTTTTTGACCGGAGCACGCCCTACGATGTCGAGTACACCTCTCACTGATAATGCGCTTTCCCGGCCCGCCGGGCTGGTGGTGTCCCTGCGTTTGCTGGCGGCGATCGTGATTTTTGCCGCTATTGCGCCGGGTATTCTGATGACCGCGCCGGCGGTAGCGGCGCAGCTGGCCAGCGAATGGCAGCTAAAACCCGGGCAGATCGGCTGGCTGTTCTCAGCGGAGCTGGGGGCGATGAGCCTGGCGACGCTCCCGGCGTGGTGGTGGATGAGCCGCCTCGACTGGCGGCGGGTTGCCCTGACGGCCGGGGTGGTGTTTCTGGCCGCCAACCTCGCCTCGGCGGTGGTCACCCAGTACGAGACGCTGCTGGCGGCGCGCTTTATCGCCTCGCTGGCGGGCGGCACGTTGATGATTTTGTGCATCAGCTGCGCGGCCGGAACGCCGAACCCGTCGCGGGTCTACGCCTTCTGGGTGCTCGGGCAACTGCTGTTAGGGATGCTTGGCCTGCTGGCGCTGCCCGGCCTGTTCGCGACCTTTGGCCTGAAGGTGGTGTATCTGATCCTCGCCGCCATCATGCTCTGCTGTTTGCCGCTGGTATCCGCTTTCCCTCCGCGCTTTCAACCGCTTTCAGTCTCCCGCCAGCAGCCGTCGACGGCGCTGTGGCGTCAGGCGCTGGCGGTGCTGGCGGTGCTCACTTTCTATATCAGCCTTAGCGCCGTGTGGACCTTTATCGGCACCATCGGCAGCGCGGCGGGGCTGAGCCCGACGCAGGTCGGTCTGGTGCTGGCGGCGGCGACGGTTTGCGGCATTATCGGCGCCGGCGGCGCGGCCCTGCGCGGCACCCGGCGGGCCGATCGTTTACCGGTGTGGCTGGGCTACGGCCTGTTGATCGTCAGCGTTGGGCTGCTGATCGGCCAGCCGCTGCTGGTGCGTTACGCCATCGCGGCGCTGCTGTTTAAGTTCACCTGGACCTTCGTGCTGCCCTTTATTCTCGCCCGCGTGGCCGGGCTCGATAACAGCGGTCGGCTAATGAACAGCATCAATCTGGTGATCGGCGGCGGCATGGCGGCTGGCCCGGCGCTTGCGGGGGCCTTACTGCAACACTTCGCCAGCGCCGACCCGCTGCTGGCGGCGGCAGGCGTCTGCGCGCTGCTGTCACTGATTTTAATTGTGGCGGCGTCCGCCGCCGGGAAGGCTTAGCCCACGGGAGGATAGAGTGAAAAGAAAAACCGGTTTCTTCTTTGATGAACGTTGTTTCTGGCACAGTACCGGTCTGCACGCGGTGACGCTGCCGGTGGGCGGGTGGGTACAGCCGCCCGCCGGCGGCGGTCATGCTGAATCGCCAGAGACCAAACGGCGGATGAAAAACCTGATGGATGTCTCCGGGCTGACGCCGCAGCTGGCGCTGCGCAGCGCGGCGCCGGCGAGCCTTGAGGACCTGCGGCGGATCCACCCCGACAGCTATCTGGAGCGCTTCAAGGCGATAAGCGATAACGGCGGCGGCATGCTCGGCAAAGAGGCGCCGCTGGGGCCGGGCAGTTATGAAATTGCCTGTCTTTCCGCCGGGCTGGCCTGTGCGGCGGTGGAAGCGGTGCTGAAGGGGGAGCTGGATAACGCCTATTCGCTGTCGCGCCCGCCCGGACACCACTGCCTGCCGGATCAGTCGATGGGATTTTGTTTCCTCGCCAATATTCCCATTGCCGTCGAGCGAGCGAAAGCGCAGCTGGGGCTGGGCAAGGTGGCGATCATTGACTGGGATGTTCACCACGGTAACGGCACCCAGCATATCTACCTGCAGCGCGACGACGTACTGACTATCTCCTTGCATCAGGACGGCTGCTTCCCGCCGGGCTACGCCGGCGAGGACGATCGCGGCGTGGGCGCGGGCGAAGGTTACAACATCAATATTCCGCTGTTGGCCGGGGCGGGGGATGACAGCTGGCGCTATGCGCTGGAAACTATCGTTATTCCGGCGCTGGCGCGTTTTGAGCCGGAGCTGATCATCATCGCCTGCGGCTATGACGCCAACGCCATGGATCCATTAGCGCGGATGCAGCTGCACAGCGATAGCTTCCGGGCGATGACCGAACAGGTCCAGCAGGCGGCGGATCGCCTGTGCGGCGGGAAACTGGTGATGGTGCACGAGGGCGGCTACGCCGAATCCTACGTGCCGTTCTGCGGCCTGGCGGTGATGGAAGCCCTGAGCGGCATCCGCACCGAGGTCCAGGATCCGCTGCTGGAATTTATTCAGCAGCAGCAGCCGCGCGCCGCATTCGCGCAGTTCCAGCGCCAGGCCATCGATCGGCTGGCGCAGCAGTTTGGCCTGCTATAAACCACCTCAGCTTCCCCGCGGTGATGGCGGGGAAGTCAATGCTTTCTCTTCTGCGATTTCACCGCGCATCCACTGACTTACCGCCTGATTAACCATCGCCAGCACGCTGAGCAGCAGCATCCGCTGCTGCGCTTCCAGCCGCAGATAACGGCGCAGCGGCGGCATTTTACAGACCACTTCGCTGGCGGCCCAGGGTTCAATGCTGCAGCGCCAGCCGCTACTATCAAAGGTCAGCGAAAAGCGGCGGTAATCCAGCTCGCTTAAGGTCTGCTGGAGATTAGGAAAACCGTTGAGATAGCCGGCGAGTTCCGCGCTCTCTTTACTGCCGATAAAGCGGATCGGCAGGCGTTTTAGCCAGCCGGATTGGTGGGCGCGGATCTTGCCGCGAGCGGGCCGGGTCACCGGCCCCTCGACGACAAACTCGCAGCTGTGAATGCTGGCCATAAACAGCCGCTTCTGACGCACGCTGAAGGTGACGGCGGTGGCGTCGTTCAAGCGCAGCAGCGCGCTGCGTTCGCTCAGCTTTTCGCTGGGCCAGCCCGCCAGATCGCGCTGCACCGCGTTCATTAACGGCGTTTCAAACCAGGGGACGGAGGACATCTGGCGTCATCTCCCCGCGGGTCTGTTTTTCATAATTGTTGATGGCGCGCTCCACCACCTCTTCCACTACCAGCGGCTTGAACGGATTGACGCGCTGCACGCACACCGTCCAGAACAGGGCGTAAGCGGCGGTCAGGCCGAGCATTATGCCGAAAGGCACCAGCACCTGGCGGCTGTCCATCCCGGGCGGCGTGATATTGACGATAGCGATGATGATCCCGACGCTGGAGATAATCTGCGGCAGCGGGAACCACGGCGAGCGGTAGGCGCGCGGCAGGTCCGGGCGGCGAATGCGCAGCATCACCACCGACAGAGTAACCAGCAGATAGGCGACGCCCCAGGCGCAGACCGCGGCGAGGATCAGCGGCACGATGCGGTCCAGATCGCCGTTCAGATACCAGGCGTGCAGGCAAGGGATCGCCACCCCGATGGCAATGGCGATCACCGGCGTCTTAAAGCGCGGATGCAGCCAGGTCAGGAAACGGGGCAGCGCGCCGTCCAGCGCCATGCCGTAGATAATACGCGGCACGGCGGCCATCAGCGTATTGATGGTGGCGCAGCCGGCCAACAGCAGCCCGACCCCCAGCCAGTACTGGCCGGCGTGGCCCATCACCCGTTCGGCGAAGGCCGGGATCGCCATCGGTGTATCCAGCAGATGGACGTTGTTGGCCGCGTCGAGCACGGTATTCTCCACCTGGCGGTTGATCGCCGCGCCGTAGATAAACATGCAGCTGGCGACTCCCAGCAGGCCCAGCGCCATCGCCCGCGGAATAGTTCGGTGGGCCTGTTTAATCTCCGGCGCCATCGGCGTCACCAGTTCGCAGCCGACGAACATAAACATCGCCATGCCGATATAGCCGAACAGACCGTTGATATCGCTGATGTTCAGCGGCGTGCCGAACCAGCCGGAAAGATGAGTCACCGGCGCCATAAAAATGCCACACAGGCCGAAAATAGTCAGCGTGGTCCACATGCCGAAGGTCAGCACCACTTCGACCTTGCCGAAGATTTCCACGCCGATGGCGTTGAGCAAGCCGAAAATCACCACCATGCCGACGCCCACCATCCAGGTGTTCTGGTGAGCGGCCATCTGGGCGTTAATCGACTCGAAGTTCACCAGCGCCATAATGCCCGCCAGGATCGTCTCCGCCGTCCCGGCGAAGATATGGACGATCAGATAGGCGCACAGCGCGCCGGTGATAGCGAAGAAGCGGCCCATGCCGCAGGAGATATAGTCGTACACCGAACCGGTGGTGGGAATGAGCGTCGCCGCCTCGGCAAAGGTGGTGACCTGCGCCTGCATCATAATAAAGGCCAGCAGCACCGCCAGCGCGAAGGTATCGCCGCCCATGCCGAAGCCGCTGGTGACCGTCAGGATCACCGGGCTGGCCATGATCAGCCCGACGGAGCTGGCGAGGGTGGTCGGGAAGCCGACGACGCCGCGCTCAAGATGGCTGGCGAGTCTGTTACTAAACATAGTCAACCTCTGCACAATAATGGGGTAGCAGGGAATAGCCAGCGCCACTCCCGGATAGTCATAATTTAGGCGGGCATCCTGCTCAACGAATATCGTCCGGAAGGTGGAGGGCGGCGCATGATTCTGTGACGCAGTCGATGAATGTCGCGGCGGATAAACAATATGACCCCGAAAACCGGGGCCATCCGTCCTGTCACATTGCGCCTGTTTCTGCCGGGTGGCGGCTGCGCCTTACCCGGCCTACGGTCCGTGCGGCCTGCCTTTAATTTGGCCTCAAACCCCCCGGTGGCGCTGCCGCTTACCGGGGCTACAGCGCTGCGCGATTTGGTAGCCCGGAGAAGGCGTAATGCGCCGCCGGGCATTATCAGTTTGTTAGCGGGTCTCGACGTTCGCCAGGTAGTGCTTCACAAAGCGCGGCGTCAGAATTTTCCACTCCACTTCGGTGCCCTGTTTAACAAACCAGCTGTCGCCCGGCGCAAAGCGCTGCGGCTCGCCGCCGGCGACGGTCAGCTCCACTTCGCCCTCCAGCACGGTGGCGTGCTCGGTAAACGGATAGGTCATGGTAAAGCTCCCCTCAGTGGACGAAAACAGTCCGCAGGTAAAGGCGTCCTGCGGCTCGCCGTAGATCATCGCGCCCGCTACCTGCGGGTCGCCAGCGGTCGGCGTCGCGCCGAGCAGGCTGACGCTGCCGATCGGCTGCAGATCAGGTACCGGGTGTTTAAGTTTAAAAGCGTGCATAGCGTTCTCCTGGTTAACTCCGGCCTTTCCAGAAACCGGCGGTTTGATGCATCAGTTTTCCGGCCGTGACTAATAACAGACGCAGGCTGTCACGGCCGTGGATGGTCGCGTGGGGGATGCTGCTTAGCAGACGATAGCGGTCGGAACCGCCGTTGATCCCTTCGGCGAGGATTTTGCACACGATGTGCGACGGGGTGACGCCGAAGCCGGAGTACCCCTGGACGTAAAAGACGTTGTTATGGTCGCGTAAGGTGCCGATCTGCGGGAACAGATTGGCGCTACAGGCCATCGGCCCGCCCCACGCAAAATCGATCTTCACATCCCTGAGATAGGGGAAGACCTCCGCCAGCAAGGTGCGGTTCCAGGCGGCGAAATCGTTCGGCGTATACTCCACAAAGCGGGTGGCGCTGCCGAACAGCAGGCGGTTTTCCCGGGTGACGCGGTAGTAGTTAATTACCGGGCGAATATCGCTGAAGGCGCCGCGCAGTGGGCTGATGCGTTCGATCAGTTCATCGGAGAGCGGCTCGGTCGACACCTGGTAGGAGTAAGTGACCAGCGTCTTGTTGTAGATCTCCGGCTCCATATTGTTGAGGAAGCTGTCGCAGGCCCACAGCAGTTTGGCGGCTTTGACGCTGCCCATCGCGGTGCGTACCCGCACCTGTTTGCCGTAATTCACTTCCACCACCGGCGAGGATTCGAAAATCTTCACCCCCAGCGAATGGGCGGCCTGCGCCGAACCGAGCAGCATATTGAGTGAATGGATCTGGCCGCCGCCCATATGTTTCAGCGCGCCGCAGTAGACCTCGGAGCCCACCACCTGCTGCACCTCTTTTCCGGTATACAGTTCGATCTCTTCATCCGGGGTAGCGGCTTTAAACTCCTTCTCCCACTGGCGCAGCGTTTTAAGCTGTCGCTGGTTATAGGCGAGATAGCCGTAGCCGGGCACGAAATCGGCGTCGATGTTGTATTTGCGGATGCGTTCGCGAATGATGCCCGCGCCGAGGTTGGCGATTTTAAACAGCGTCTCCAGCCCCTCTTTGCCGACGTGCTTTTTTACCGCTTCGATATCGTGGCCGATACCGGCCATCACCTGGCCGCCGTTGCGCCCGGTGCCGCCGTAGCCGAGATGGCGCGCCTCCAGCACCACCACGTTGGTGATCCCCTGTTCCGCCAGCTCAAGGGCGGTGTTAATGCCAGAGAAGCCGCCGCCGATAATTACCACATCGGCTTCAATATCTTCCCGTAGCGCCGGGAAATGGAGGTGATATTTCTTCGTCGCGCCGTAGTAGTTCAGCGCATCGATCTTGATGTTCATCGCGTTACCCTGTGGTCTTGCCTGGCTCAAGACCCTCATCACAGCACGCCGCGCGGGCGTTGAATATCGTCCGGAAGAATGACGTTCTTTAGAACGATAGGCTGCGGCGGGAAGCCGTGCTGTGATGGGTTAACTTTGCTGAAAAACGGGTGCTGACGATGAGCGAGATAACCTTACTGGCGGAAGTGACCGCCTTCTTACGCCAGCCGCACGGGCAGTTTATTGCCGGTCAACGTGAGGCGGGCCGCGGCGCGCCGTTCGCGGTGATCAACCCGGCGACCGGGCGGGCGATTGCCGAGGTCACCGCGGCGGATAGTGACCAGGCGGATCGCGCTATGGAGAGCGCCCGCCAGGCGTTAAGTCAGTGGCGCGAGATGCCGACGCTGGCGCGCGGCGCGCTGCTGCTGAAGCTGGCGGACACGCTGGCAGAGCATCGCGAAGCGCTGGCGCAGCTGGAAAGTCTCTGTTCCGGCAAAACTATCACGCTGGTGCGGATGCTCGAACTGGACCAGTCGGTGGCGTTCCTGCGCTACTTCGCCGGCTGGGCGGGGAAAGTCACCGGTGAAACGCTGGATGTCTCGCTGCCATCGATGGCCGGGGAGAAATATACCGCCTTTACCCGCCGCCAGCCGCTGGGGGTGGTGGTTGGCATCGTGCCGTGGAACTTCTCCATCATGATTGCCATCTGGAAGCTGGCGGCGGCCCTGGTCTGCGGCTGCACCATCGTCCTCAAGCCGAGCGAATATACGCCGCTGACGCTGCTGCGCGTGGCGGAGCTGGCAAAAGCGGTGGGTATCCCGGATGGGGTGATTAACGTGGTCAACGGCGCCGGCGGCGAGATTGCCCAGCGGCTGATTACGCATCCGGCCTGCGCCAAGGTGAGCTTCACCGGCTCGGTGGCCACCGGTGAAAAAGTCCAGCAGTCGGCCAGTGCGTCAGGTAAACGGGTGACCCTTGAGCTGGGGGGGAAAAACGCCGCGCTGTTCCTCGATGACCTGACGCCGGAGGCGATGGTCAACGGCATTATTGAAGCTGGCTACCTGAACCAGGGGCAGATTTGCGCCGCTGCGGAACGTTTTTATCTGCCGCAGGGAAAACTGGATGCGGTACTGGCGCTGCTGAAAGACAAGCTCAGCGCTTTTGCGCCGGGGTCGCCGCTGGATGAACGGACGCTGATGGGGCCGCTGGCCAACCGCCAGCAGTATGACAAAGTTTTGCGGCTCATTCAGACCGCCCGCGACGAGGGCGATACCATCGTCTGCGGCGGCGAAGCGCTGCCGGGGGAGGGCTATTTCCTGCAGCCGACCGCGGTCAAAGTGCGCAGCGAAGAGAGCACCCTGATGCGCGAGGAGACCTTCGGTCCGGTGTGCAGTTTTATCGGCTATCGCAGTGAAGAAGAGGCGCTGGCACGAATTAATGCTTCGCCGTATGGCCTGGCGGCCAGCGTCTGGTCGGATAATATTCGTCAGGCGCTACGCTACTCGGAGGCGATTGAGGCCGGCATCGTATGGGTCAATATGCATACCTTCCTCGACCCGGCGGTACCGTTCGGCGGTATGAAGGGCTCGGGCATCGGGCGCGAATTCGGCAGCGCGTTTATCGATGATTATACGGAGCTGAAGTCGGTGATGGTGCGCTATTAATCGCCGTTCAGCGACATAGCGCTGTCATGTGTCGCTTTGCGCCAGATAGGCAACACATTGTGTGCCTTCTGGCCTGCAACCCGGGCGGTGCACGGCATCGCTTCCGGGACGCTTTTCCCGTCACGGATCCTTTCTTCCCCTCGTAATCCGCCATTGCCGTAAAAAAAATCAGCAGATTATCTTTTTTGCCCGCCAGGACTTGCTTGACATTAGATAATGAGTATAGTTCTCATTCTCTTTTTCATTCGTAATTTTGGCAAGGTTCGAGCTGCGCCAGTGAGTCGTTCACTAAGAGTCGCGAAGGCGTAGGGTGACGTAAAGACAGCAGGCTGGAAACACACAATATCGGCCGCTGCGCGTCCATCGGGTCATTGATTTTTTATAGGGTTGATCCAATGAAATACACACTTCCGGCGTTGACGCTGGCCATCAGCGCGGCGTTAAGCGGCTGCGCGACGCCTCATTCCTCTGCCGTTTCCCAACCGGTTGTCGACTCGCCAGTCCCTAACGTGGCGCAACCGCTGCAGCGCCAGCTAGCGGAAGGGCTGTACGAGATGGCGTTAAGCCCGCAGGGTGATGCGCTGTACGTCGCCAGCGCTGAAGGCTTTAAAAATGTACAGGGCGGGGCGGTTTACACACTGGATCCGCACACCCTCAATACCATCGGCCTGACGCATACCGATCTGAAAAACTTCGCTTTACAGCTCTCTGCGGAGGGTAAAACGCTGTATGTCAGCAATTCGCTGGACGGCGGCATCAGCGCTATCGACACCGCCACCGGCAAGGTAAAAAACCGCCTGCTGTTCAGCGAGCGCAATGAAAAAGGTCGCCCTTATGGGGCCCGTCAGCTGCTGTTGCTGAATAATACTCTCTACGTTGGCGCGGTCGCCGACCCGGCGCAAATCTGGGTGGTTGACGCCACTACCCTGAAGCTGAAAACGCGGATTAAAAATACCGGTAAATGGATGACCGGCCTGCACTACTCCGCGCAAACCGGTCGCGTGTACGCCGCTAACGGCAGCGGTGAAATTCTGGTGATCAACCCGCGTAACCAACGCATTGAACAGCGCTGGAAGCCGCTGGGCGACAAGCCGGCGCTGCTGCTTAATATGGCCGAAGATAGCGACACCGGCCGTCTGTTCGTGACCGACAACTCGAAAGCGAAAACCACTCTGGTGCTGGATATCCACAGCGGCAAGCTGCTTAAACAGCTCGACGTCGGCGATTCGCTGGCGGTGCAGTTCAATAAGAAACGCCACGAAATTTATATTTCACAGCGTGAATCCGGCAAGGTCATCAGCCTTGACGCCAGCCGCTACACGCTGAAGAAAAGCTGGGCGCTGCCGGCCAATCCCAACAGCCTGCTGCTTTCCGCCGATGGTCAGACGCTGTTTGTCACCGTCAAACAGCCCTTCAATAAAGACCACTCCACTAAAGGCCCGGACAGCGTCGTACGTATCGACCTGAACGCGCAATAAAAATAACGGGTCCGGCGACGGGCCCTTTGATTCATTTATCCTCATCCATGGGGCAAATTATGCACACCACGCACTATTCATCCTTCCCGCTGCGTAAAACGCTGCTGGCCTTAGCCATCGGCGCCGCCAGTCAAACGGTGATGGCCGCGGACGCTGCCGCCGCGAAGCAGCCTGGCGAAGAGACCCTCATCGTCGAGGCTAACGAAACCAGCGATTTTAAATCCGGCGGCGACCTGGTGGTTCCGGCATTCCTCGATGGCCAGATCGCCCACGGCGGCCGTCTGGGGATGCTTGGCGAACAAAAAGCGATGGACGTCCCGTTTAACGTCATCGGCTATACCTCGAAGCTGATTCAGGATCAGCAGGCGAAAACTATCGCCGATGTCGTCAGTAACGACGCTGGCGTGCAGGCCGTACAGGGCTACGGCAACTTCGCCGAGACCTATCGAATCCGCGGGTTTAAGCTCGATGGCGATGACATGACGATGGGCGGCCTGGCGGGCGTGGTGCCGCGTCAGGTGATGGACACCCAGATGCTGGAGCGCGTTGAAATTTTCAAAGGGGCTAACAGCCTGCTTAACGGCGCGGCCAGCAGCGGCGTCGGCGGGATGATTAACCTCGAGCCGAAGCGGGCGGAAGATCTGCCGACCGCACGCGTTGGCGTCGACTATACCTCTGATTCTCAGGTGGGCGGCACCCTCGACCTGGGGCGCCGTTTCGGCGACAACAACCAGTTCGGCGCTCGGGTCAACCTGGTGCACCGCGAGGGTGAAGGCGCTATCGATAATGATAAACGCCGTACCACGCTGGCTTCGCTGGGGCTTGATTACCGCGGCGACCGTTTCCGCTCCTCGCTCGATTTCGGCTATCAGAAGAAAACGTTCCACGGTGGTACGATGGGCGTCAATATCAGCGGCGTGGATTTCGTTCCGGCGCTGCCGGACAACAGCAAAAACTACAGCCAGAAGTGGGGCTATAGCGATATTGAAAGCGAGTTCGGCATGGCGAAGGCAGAATATGACCTGACCGATAGCTGGACGGTATACAGCGCCCTCGGCGGCCAGCATTCGCATGAAATTGGTACCTACAGCGCGCCGAAGCTTCTGAATAAAAACGGCGATGCGACGGTGGGCCGCCTGGATACTAACCGCATTATCGACGCGATCAGCGGCATGGGCGGGGTACGCGGCGATTTCAATACCGGCGCGATTTCGCATAAGGTGAACCTCGGCTATGCGGCGCAGGTGCATACCGATGCGACCGCCTGGCGGATGTCGGCCAGGAACCCGACCACTAATATCTATGACAACCATGATGTGGCGATGCCGGATAACGCCTATTTTGGCGGCAACTACCACGATCCGCTGGTCACCTCGCGCAGCCGTACGCAGGGCTGGCTGCTGAGTGATACCCTCGGCTTCTTTAACGATAAAGTGCTGTTTACCGCCGCTGCTCGTCATCAGAAAGTGGTTGTGCGCAACTACAGCAACGCCACCGGGCTGGAAGATACCTCTTCGCGTTATACCCAAAGCCGCTGGATGCCGACGTTTGGCCTGGTGTACAAGCCGTGGGAGCAGCTGTCGCTGTATGCTAACCATACCGAAGCGCTGCAGCCGGGCTCTGTGGCGCCGACGACGGCGGCCAATGCCGGGCAGAGTACCGGGATCGCGCACTCGAAGCAGGACGAAGTGGGCGTCAAGATCGACTACGGTACGATCGGAGGATCGCTGGCGCTGTTTGAAATCAAAAAACCGAACGCCATTTCCGATACCGCTGGCAATTACGGCCTCGACGGCGAGCAGCGTAACCGCGGCGTAGAGATGAACGTCTTTGGCGAGCCGATGCTGGGACTGCGTCTTAACGCCAGTACCGTCTGGCTGGATGCCAAACAGACTAAAACCGCTGAAGGCGCAACCGACGGTAAAGATGCCATCGGGGTGGCTAACTTCTACGCGGTACTCGGCGCCGAATATGACATCAAGCCGGTGGAAGGCCTGACCGCCACCGCGCGCGTCAATCATAGCGGCTCGCAGTATGCCGATGCGGCCAATACCAAGAAGCTGGATAGCTACACCACCCTGGATTTAGGCCTGCGCTATCGTATGCGTCTGAACGCCGACCAGAACGAAATGATCTGGCGCGTCGGGGTGACCAACGTGACCAACGAGAAGTACTGGTCTGGCATTGACGATACCGGTACTTACCTGTTCGAAGGCGATCCGCGTACCGTCCGCGTCTCAATGAGCTACGACTTCTGACGCTAAAAAAAGCGGGGCGGGCGGCTGACGCTCGCCCCACGCAACTTGCGACAATCCCCCCTAAGTGATAAAAGGTGCCCCTTCACAAAAACACACAGGGGAACGACGTGAAAGACGCGTCAACGTCGTCGGAGACCGTCACGGAAAGTGGCCCGACGCTTCATCGCGGTTTACAGAACCGACACATTCAACTTATCGCCCTTGGCGGCGCGATTGGCACCGGCCTGTTTCTCGGCATTGGTCCCGCGATTCAAATGGCCGGCCCGGCGGTCTTACTGGGCTACGCCGTGGCCGGGATTGTCGCTTTTCTGATCATGCGCCAGCTGGGCGAAATGGTGGTGGAAGAGCCAGTATCCGGTTCCTTTGCCCACTTTGCCTATAAGTACTGGGGGCCGTTCGCCGGCTTTCTCTCCGGCTGGAACTACTGGGTGATGTTCGTGCTGGTAGGGATGGCGGAGCTGACCGCCGCCGGGATCTATATGCAGTACTGGCTTCCCGACGTGCCCACCTGGGTTTGGGCGGCGGCTTTCTTCATCATTATTAACGCCGTCAACCTGGTCAACGTACGCTTGTATGGCGAAGCGGAGTTCTGGTTCGCGCTGATCAAGGTGCTGGCGATTATCGGCATGATTGCCTTCGGCCTGTGGATGCTGTTCGGCGGCCACGGCGGCAGCAAAGCCGGGTTCGACAATCTGTGGAAACACGGCGGCTTCCTCGCCACCGGCTGGCACGGACTTATTCTGTCGCTGGCGGTGATCATGTTCTCCTTCGGCGGGCTGGAGCTTATCGGCATCACCGCCGCCGAAGCGCAAAACCCGGAAAAGAGCATTCCCAAAGCGGTCAATCAGGTGGTCTATCGTATCCTGCTGTTCTATATCGGTTCGCTGGTGGTGCTGCTGGCGCTCTACCCGTGGGTGGAGATCAAATCCGACAGCAGCCCGTTTGTGATGATTTTCCATAATCTGGACAGCAACCTGGTGGCCTCCGCGCTGAACTTCGTCATTCTGGTGGCCTCGCTGTCGGTGTATAACAGCGGCGTGTACTCCAACAGCCGGATGCTGTTCGGCCTGTCGGTGCAGGGTAATGCGCCGAAATTTCTCGCCCGCGTCAGCAAGCGCGGCGTGCCGGTGAACTCCCTGCTGCTCTCCGGGATTATCACTTCGCTGGTGGTGGTGCTGAACTACCTGCTGCCGCATGAAGCGCTGGGGCTGCTGATGGCCCTGGTAGTGGCGACGTTGCTGCTGAACTGGATCATGATCTGTATGGCGCACCTGAAGTTCCGCGCCGCCCAGCGCCGCAAAGGGCGCGAATCGAAGTTCAAAGCGCTGCTGGCGCCCGCCAGCAACTACTTCTGCATTGCTTTCCTTGGGCTGATCCTGGCGCTGATGTGCACTATCGACGGCATGCGTCTGTCGGCGATCCTGCTGCCGGTGTGGATCCTGTTCCTGTTTATCGCCTTCAAACTGCTGCGCCGCCCGGCGTAAGCGAGATGCCCCGCCGTCCGGCGGGGCTGCCTGCCTTTTTATTGTGATCCTCTTCGCAGGCGGCGCATTTGCCTGGCGATCTTCTTTTTGTAATCGATTACTTTTGTTTTGAGCTGTTTTGTAATCGATTACTTTTCTGAGGGCGAGCAACATGGTCACAACAACAGAAGGTCGGGAAAGTGTCCGCGTGAGCCACCGTTTTCTGGTGCCGCGGCTGTCGTTAATGATGTTTATGCAGTTTTTTATCTGGGGCAGCTGGTCGGTGACCCTGGGGCTGGTGATGACCCGCTATGAGATGTCATTGCTGATCGGCGATGCGTTCTCCGCCGGGCCGATCGCCTCCATCTTGTCTCCCTTTGTGCTGGGGATGCTGGTGGATCGCTTTTTCGCCTCGCAGAAGGTGATGGCGGTGATGCACCTGGCCGGGGCGGCGATCCTGTGGTTTGTCCCGCAGGCGCTGGTGGCGCAGAACGGCGCCCTGCTGATTGGCCTGCTGTTCGGCTATACGCTGTGCTATATGCCGACCCTGGCGCTGACCAACAATATCGCCTTCCACAGCCTGGCCAATGTCGATAAAACCTTCCCGGTGGTCCGCGTGTTCGGCACCATCGGCTGGATTATCGCTGGGATCTGCATCGGGGTGACCGGTATCTCTGATACCACCGGCATCTTCACGCTGGCGGCGCTCTGTTCGGTCGCGCTGGCGCTCTACAGCCTGACGCTGCCGCACACCCCGGCGCCGGCCAAAGGCATGCCGGTTCAGTTTCGCGACCTGCTGTGCGCGGACGCCTTCGCGCTGCTGAAAACCCGCCATTTCCTGATTTTCTCCCTCTGCGCCACCTTAATTTCCGTGCCGTTAGGCACCTATTACGCCTATACCGCGTCGTATCTGGCGGATGCCGGCGTCAAAGATGTCAGCACCGCGATGTCCTTCGGCCAGATGTCAGAGATCGTCTTTATGCTGGTGATCCCGTTGCTGTTCCGTCGCCTCGGGGTGAAATACATGCTGCTCATCGGCATGGCGGCGTGGTTCGTCCGCTACGCCTTTTTCGCTCTCGGAGTCAGCGAGGAGGGGCGCTTCCTGCTCTATCTGGGCATTTTGCTGCATGGCGTGTGCTATGACTTTTTCTTTGTCGTTGGCTTTATCTACACCGACCGCGTGGCGGGCGAGAAGGTAAAAGGCCAGGCGCAGAGCATGATTGTGATGTTCACCTACGGGATCGGCATGCTGCTGGGCTCGCAGATCTCCGGCGCGCTGTATAACCATCTGGTGGCCGGCCAGAGCGTGCCTCAGGCCTGGGTGACCTTCTGGTGGATCCCGGCGGTGGCCGCCGCGGTTATCGCGCTGATTTTCCTTTTCTCTTTCCAGTACAACGAGAAAGAGCCGCACTAATTTTTCAGGAGGGTGTATGAAAACGATTAAGGGACCGGGCATTTTTCTGGCGCAGTTTATCGGGCCGCAGGCGCCGTTCAACACCCTGGCGGGGATAGCGCAGTGGGCCGCCGGCCTGGGGTACAAGGCATTGCAGATCCCCTGCAACCACCCGGCGATTTTTGATGTCGAGCGGGCGGCGGCGAGCCAGACCTACTGCGACGAGGTCAGCGGCATCCTGGCGGAGCATGGGCTGGTGATCAGCGAGCTGTCCACTCACCTTGAAGGACAGCTGGTGGCGGTGCATCCAGCGTATGACGCGGCGTTAGACGCCTTTGCCCCGGCGGCGCTGCATGGCGATCCGCAGGCGCGCCAGCGCTGGGCGGTGGAGAAAGTGCACCAGGCGGCGGTAGCCTCCGGCCGCCTGGGGCTGCAGGCGCACGCGACCTTTTCCGGGGCGCTGGCATGGCCCTTTTTTTATCCGTGGCCGCCGCACAATCAGCCGCTTCTGGATGAGGCCTTTGCCGAGCTGGCCCGGCGCTGGCGGCCGCTGCTGGACCTATTCGACGAGCAGGGAGTCGATGTCTGCTATGAGATCCATCCCGGCGAAGACCTGCACGATGGCGTGACCTTTGAGCGTTTTCTTACGCTGGTGGATAACCATCCGCGCTGCAATATGCTCTATGACCCGAGCCACCTGCATCTGCAGCAGATGGACTACCTGACCTATATCGATATCTATCATGCGCGTATTAAAGCGTTTCACGTCAAGGACGCCGAATTTCGCCGCAACGGGCGCAATGGCGTCTACGGTGGATACCAGCCCTGGCAGCAGCGGGCCGGGCGTTTCCGCTCTCCCGGCGACGGACAGATCGACTTCAAAGGGGTGTTCAGTAAGCTGACCGAATATGATTTTGCCGGCTGGGCGGTGCTGGAGTGGGAGTGCTGCCTGAAGGATAGTGAGACCGGCGCGCGCGAGGGCAGCGAGTTTATCCGCCGCCATATCATTCCCGTTGCCGGACGGGCCTTCGATGACTTTGCCGCCGGCGGGAGGGAATAACATGATTCAGGTCGCGGTTATCGGGGCAGGGTTTATCGGCCCGGCGCATCTGGAGGCGCTGCGGCGGCTGGGAGATGTCGAGGTGGTGGCGCTGTGCGACAGCCGCCTTGAGGCGGCGCAGCGCAAGGCGCGAGCGCTGAACATTGCCCATGCCTACGACAGCGTGGAGGCGCTGCTGGCCCATCCGGGGCTGCAGGTGGTGCATAACTGTACGCCCAACCATCTACATGCCCAGATTAATCGGCAGATCCTCGCCGCCGGGCTGCACATCTTCTCGGAAAAGCCGCTGTGTATGACGGCGGAGGAGGCGCGGGAGCTGGTGGCGCTTGCCGCCCGGGCCGGCGTGGTGCATGGCGTCAGCTTCGTCTACCGCCAGTTCGCTATGGTCCAGCATGCGGCGGCGATGATCCGCCATGGCGAGGTCGGCAGAATCTTCGCGGCCCACGGCAGCTATCTGCAGGACTGGATGCTGCTGGAGACCGATTACAACTGGCGGGTCGATTCGGCGCAGGGCGGCGCGTCGCGGACGGTGGCCGACATCGGCTCCCACTGGTGCGATACCGTGCAGTTTATGACCGGTCGGCGGATTGTCGAGGTGATGGCGGATCTGTCTATCGTCTGGCCAACGCGTAAAGCGCCGGTCAATGGCAAAGCGACCTTCAGCGCCATTCACGAGGCGCAGGCATATGAAACGCGCCCTGTCGATACCGAGGACTTTGGCTCGGTGCTGTTGCGTTTTGACGATGGCAGCAAAGGCAGCTTTATGGTCTCTCAGGTGAGCGCCGGGCGGAAAAACCGTCTGGCGGTGGAGATTAACGGCAGCCTCTGTTCTCTGGCCTGGGATCAGGAAGTGCCCCAGCGGCTGTGGATCGGCCACCGCGAGCAGCCGGATCGCCTGCTCAGCGATGACCCGAGCCTGCTGCGGCCGGAAATCGCTGACAGCGCCCATTACCCCGGCGGCCATATTGAGGGCTGGCCGGACGCCTTTAAGAATATGATGGGGCATTTTTATCAGGCGGTGCGCGCCGGGAAGATGCCGGCGGCCGGGGTCCGGCGCTTCGCCGCTTTCGACGACGGCGCCGATGTGATGTACATCATCGAGGCGATCGTCAAAAGCCATCAGGAACAGCGCTGGGTCAGCGTTGAACGCTGAGCGCAGGTGGGGCGCAGGATTATTTCACCCCAAGATAGCCGTCGAGATAGGCACCGGAGAGCTCGTTGCCGAACAGGACGGCATCTTTATTTTCCATCGCATTATCCCATTTGTCGCTGGCATTGCCGGTGAAGGCGTGCTCGGTGCGGGTGCCCTGCGCCGCCTGCTGTTTGATGGCTTCCGCGGTGCGGCGGGCATCGCTTTCGCTCATGCCAGCGGCTTTATCCTGCTGTCCGCGGGCATACATCGCCGTAAAGGTCGGCAGGTTTAAACGGTAATTTTCCTGGCGGTTGACGGTGAAGTTGCCGCCGACAAAATCGGACCGGTGGGCGACGAAGGCGTAGGCATGGCGTTCCGGTGACGATTTTGACGAGGTGCAGCCGGTGATCGTTGCCAGGGCACAGCTGAGGGCGAGAACCGCGGTGGAGAGCCTCATGGGGATATCATCCTTAATCATAAAAGAAAAAATGGGGCGCAGGCGGTCTGTTGCGCCTCCTGCGCTAATGAGAATATGAAACGGCAAAAGGATGCGCGTTAACGGGGCGGGAGAGAAGCCCTGATTATTAATAGTTTCCCGGGACACCGTCTCGCTGAGCTACGCTTTCGCGCCAGGCTGGCAGGCCAATCAGAGGTCATTTATGATAGCCTGCAGGATCCACCTCTATCGCAGGAAGTGCAGGGTTTATGTCTATTCAGAAAATTGCTCGTCTGGCCGGCGTCTCGGTGGCCACGGTGTCGCGGGTGCTGAACAACAGCGATACGGTAAAAGCCAAAAACCGTGAGCGCGTACTGCAGGCGATCAAAGAGAGCAACTATCAGCCGAACCTGCTGGCGCGTCAGCTGCGAACCGCCCGCAGCAATATGATCCTGGTGATGGTCTCCAATATCGCTAACCCCTTTTGCGCCGAGGTGGTGAAGGGGATAGAAGAAGAGGCGGAGAAGAATGGCTACCGCATTCTGCTGTGTAACTCCGGGTCGGATCTGGCCCGCTCGACCTCGGGCCTGCAGCTGCTCTCCGGCAAAATGGTCGACGGCATTATTACCATGAACGCGCTCTCCAGCCTGCCGGAACTGACCACCATGATTGGCGATGCGCCCTGGGTGCAGTGCGCGGAGTATGCCGACACCGGCAGCATCTCCTGCGTCGGGATTAACGACGTTGAGGCGGCTCAGGGGGCGGTATCCCGGTTGGCCGATAGCGGCCGCCGCCGCATCGCGCTCATTAATCACGACCTCAGCTATCGCTATGCCCGTCTGCGCGAGCGCGGCTATAAAAGCGTGCTGCACGTGCACGGTCTGGCGTATCAGCAGGTGACCTACGCGCAGGATCTTAGCGCGGCGGCCGGTAAACGGGCGATGGAGCAACTGCTGTCGCAAGACGAGAAGCCCGATGCGGTGTTTGCCGTTTCGGACTCCCTCGCCGCCGGGGCGCTGCGGGCTATCGCCCAGGCCGGACTGCGGGTGCCGGAGGATATCGCGGTGATCGGCTTCGATGGCACCGAGCTGGCGGAAGTGGTCTCCCCGCAGCTGACCACCGTCGAACAGCCCTCCCGGGCGATCGGCCGTACGGCGGTGTCTCTACTGATGAAACGCATCGACGATCCCGACGCTGCCGTCGAGCGGGTGATGATGGACTGGCGCGTGATAGACCGCGCCAGCGTCTGAGGATCAGCGGGAGAAGGCGCCGGTCAGCGCGCGAATATCGTTGCCGGTGGGCGTTTGATGAATGCGTAAGCCAAACTCATCCACCACAGCGAAGACATGGTCGAAAATATCCGCCTGGATCCCCTCATATTCCGCCCATACCACGGTGTTGGTGAAGCAGTAGATCTCGATCGGCAAGCCGTTGGCATCCGGCGCCAGCTGGCGCACCATCAGGGTCATATCCTGGCGGATGCGCGGATGATGGCGTAAATACTCCTGCAGATAGGCGCGGAAGGTGCCGACATTGGTCATCCGCCGCTCGTTGAGGATCGATTGCTCCCCGGCGTACTGCTGGTTCCAGGCGCTAATCTCCTCGTGGCGTGAATCCATATAGGGTTTGAGTAATTTCGCCCGGATCAGGCGCTGCTGCTCCTGTTCATCAAGAAAATGAATGCTGGTGGTGTCGATGTTAAGGCTGCGTTTGATGCGGCGGCCGCCGGAGGCCGACATGCCGCTCCAGTTTTTAAACGAGTCAGAGACCAGCGACCAGGTCGGAATGGTGGTGATGGTATTGTCCCAGTTGCGCACCTTGACCGTGGTGAGGCCGATATCGATCACCGCGCCGTCGGCGCCGTACTTCGGCATCTCCAGCCAGTCGCCAAGCTTGAGCATATCGTTGGCAGAGAGCTGGATACCGGCCACCAGACCGAGGATCGGATCTTTAAACACCAGCATCAGCACCGCGGCCATCGCGCCGAGCCCGCTAATCAGGATCGCTGGCGACTGGCCTATCAGTAGCGAAATAATCAGAATGCCGATAATAATCGCCGTCACCAGCTTAATTCCCTGGAATATGCCCTTCAGCGGCAACTGTGAGGCGGCGGGAAATTTCTGCGCCAGTTTTAAAATGACATCCAGCAGCGAGAAGAAGGACAGCATGGCATATATCATCACCCACAGCTGGGCCACGGTGGTTAATATTTCCGCGGCCTCGCTGCCTTTTTGCAGCCACAGCACCGCCTGGACGTTGACGATGATCCCCTGCAGGGTAAAGGCCAGTCGGTGAAAGAGTTTATTCTGCGTGATGATTTGCAGCCACAGATGGCTGCTGGCCAGCGCCCGTTTTTCAAATGCGCGCAGGACCACTTTGTGCAATATCAGATGCACGACCACGGCGGTGAACAAGATAATGCCGAAGATAATCATCAGCGAGCGGGTGGGGGTTATTTCGATTCCTAAGGCGGCAATTTGCGATATTAATTCCTGCATAACGTCTCCTGAATATCCAGCGGGTATGATGACCGCTGGATAGCTATTATGCAAATTACCGCCGCCGGTATTACGAGGCCACCGTCGCCGGCTGTCGGTTGAGATGATGGCGCAGCCACAGCGCTATCGCCCCCAGCAACAGCATCATGGCCACCTCGACCAGCAGAAAATCAATCAGCGCCTGCGGATAGTTTCCGCCGCCGCGACGGGCCAGCGCCAGGAACAGCGAACCAAGGATAGCCGGTCCGAGACCGAGGGTCGCCTGCTGCAGGGTGCTGAGGATTGCGCTCCCGGCCCCGGCGTCGCTGGCGCTGATATCGCGCATACCAATCCGATAAAAGCTGTTGACGATCAGCGCCTGGCCATAGCCGATCAGCGCCGTGGCGGGAACCAGCGTCAGGGCGCTGGTGGCGACGCCGAAGCGGGAGAAGGTGGCGCACAGCAGCAGGAGTCCGGCGATCTGCACCGCCAGACCGGTCAGCAGGATCCGCCCCATGCTGTAGCGGGCGATAAGCCGCGGGGCATACAGCGCCGAAATAAAATAGGCCACGCCGAGGGCGATGAAGCTATTGCCGGACTGCCACGGCGCCATCCCCAGCCCCTCCTGCATGGTCAGCGCCATGCAGAACATAAAGCCGGACCAGGCGCTGAAAAACAGCAGGGCGATGGCCATCCCGAAGCGGATGCTGGTCAACTGCAGCAGACGCGGCGGCAGCAGAGGATGGTCGCCACGCTGCTGCTGGCGCAGGGCGCTCTGACGCATGGCGAACAGCAGCGGCAGGACCGCCACCAGCATCAGCTGCAGCCACAGCGGCCAGTGTAGCTCCGGACCGAGGGCCATCGGGAACAGCAGGCAGCAGAGGATCAGCGCGAGGTACAGGGTGCCCTGCCAGTCAATCCGCGACGGCGTCTCGCGACGGGTTTCCGGCACATAGCGGCGGCTCAGAGCCAGCACCAGCAGGCAGATCGGCACATTGATAAAAAAGGCGTTGCGCCAGCCCAGCCCGGCGATGTCCGCCGACACCAGCCAGCCGCCGCCCATCTGACCGACGATAAAGGCGATCCCGCCGATCCCGCCATACAGGCTGATGGCCCGGGCGTGGGCGGGGCCTTTGAGGGTGACGTGCAGGGTCGCGAGGATCTGCGGCACAATCAGCGCCGCCCCGGCGCCCTGCAGGGTGCGGGCCGCCAGCAGGGCGCCGATGCTGTTCGCTATCCCGCACAGCAGGGAAGCGATGCCAAAGAGGGCGACGCCCCACATAAACAGGCGCCGGCGGCCATAGTTATCGCCAAGCTTACTGCCCATCGCCAGGCAGACGGCAAAGGCGACGCCGTACAGCGCGACGATAAGCTCCAGCTGCGTGGCGCTGGCCGCCAGGGTGTGGGTGATGGCGTCCAGCGCCACATTGGTGATCGAGGTATCAATAAGCGGCAGCATCTGGCCGCTCAGCAGCAGCAACAGACCGGCGCGGCCGGGTGAAACAGCAGACGTATTCATGGGATTCTCCATTGCGTCATTCAGCAGACCGACGTAGCATTACCGATAAATTAAACGGGTACCAGTTCCTGTCTATACTGGTATTGGCACTACTATGCTGGAGGGGTGATGACCACGATGCCGCAACGGGAGTCGACGATCGCCGTGCCGGACGATCGACGCAAACAGCTGGGGGCCTTTCTGCGCGCCCGCCGTGAAAGCCTCGATCCGCAGCGCCTGGGGTTGCCCCGGGTGGGCCGCCGGCGCACGCCGGGTCTGCGCCGGGAAGAGGTGGCGATGCTCGCCGACGTCGGCGTTACCTGGTACACCTGGCTGGAGCAGGGGCGGGAGGTGAATCCGTCGGAGGCGGTGCTGGTGGGGGTGGCGAATGCCCTGCAGTGCAGTCCGCTGGAGACCCGGCATCTGTTCGTGCTCGCCGGGCTGACCCCGCCGGAAGCCACCCAGGTGACGGTGTGCGAAGGCATCAGCCCAGGGACCCGCCGGATGCTGGACAGCCTGATGCCGCAGCCGGCCAGCATTCAGAAACCGAACTTTGATATTGTGGCGTGGAACGACAGCTTCTGCCGCCTGATGGGCATCGATTTCGCCACCCTCCCGGAAGAAGATCGCAACTGCATTTATCTCTATCTGACCCATGAGACCTGGCGCAGCCGGATCGAAAATCGCGATGTGCTGCCGACCTTCGTCTCCTATTTCCGCGCCGCGATGGCCGAGCACCGCGGCGATCCGGCGTGGGAAAACAAACTGGCGCGCTTTTTCGCCGCCTCGTCGGAGTTTGAAGCGCTGTGGCATCAGCGCTACGAGGTGCGCGGCGTGGAAAACCAGATTAAACATTTTAACCACCCGCAGCTCGGGCGATTCAGCCTGCAGCAGATGTACTGGTATTCGGCGCCGCGCAACGGCTCGCGCCTGCTGGTCTACCTGCCGATGGACGAGGCGGGCGAGCAGGCGCTGGCGTGGCTGGACCAACATTAATCACAAGGAATCAGATGGCTGGCAATGTGCCATCTTCGGGTATTGCCCGGCCGGCGCTGCTGGACGCTTCCCTCTCCCTCCGGGAGTAGGGGAGGGAAAGCACTGTCGGGAAGTCCTGTATGTGATTTACGACTTCAGCACACATTGCGCTCCCGGTTAATTTTCTGCGTTATGGCAGTCATGGCGCAGGGAGCGCACAGGGGGCGCCAGTCGCCGCCGCCCCCTGTACCCCCGGGCTCCGGCCAGCAACATCGCCGCTGCGCGGTGCCTTCGACTTATCCCTGCAGGCTTCGGGTCGGGCCGAGGCAGCGTCCTTGCAAAACACGGCCCTCAGCCCGCATCCATGCGGGCTGCCCCGGCCTGCCGGGAACGACTCAGCGATGTTAAGGCCGCAACAGCGGCAGTTTCAGTCGCACAAGTGGGTAAGTTAACGGCTGGCTGCTACGGACCGTAGGCCGGGTAAGGCGCCAGCCGCCACCCGGCAATAAAGCGGCTCCGTGCCTGATATCATGCTCGGCGGCGCTGCGCTTACGCGGGCTTACGGTAAGGAGTAACAATCTGATATATAAATGGTTAAGTAGGCCGGGGAGGGCGACAGCCGCTGCCCGGCAGAAAGGCGAGCATATTAGCGAAAACAGGTTTGTCATCAGTCTCAAGGAATGCCTATGAACGTAACCCGAAAAGAGCAGCGCATTATTCAGCGCGCGCTGAAGGCCTGGCAGGCCAGCGGGGAGTTAACCCCCTCGGACAGCCAGCGGCTGGCGCAAACGATGCGCGTCTCCCCCTTCGACTGGCGGCGCCTGAGCCGCTATGCCTTCTGGACCGCGCTGGCCTGCGTGCTGATTTCCCTGGGTAGTCTGTTCGCCGACAGCGAGCTGGTGGCGTGGCTGCTGAGCCTGTTCAGCCACTCGGCGCTGATGCGGATCCTGCTGCCTGCGCTGCTGGCAGTCGCCTGCTACGGCTGGGGTTTTCGCCGCCAGCGGCGGGAGACGCAGTGGCACTACAGCACAGAGGCGATTTTGTTTCTGGGCGTCGTCTTTACCGCCGTGGCGCTATGGCAGCTTGGCGAACGGCTGGATAACGGCAGCGGCCATATCGCACCGCTGTTTCTGGCCGGATGCGTGATTTACGGCGCCATCGGCTATATTGCCCGCTCCGGGCTGGTGTGGCTCTTTTTTCTGCTGGCGCTGGGCAACTGGTTCGGCGCGGAAACCGGCTACGTCTCGGGGTGGGGCGCCTACTGGCTGGGCATGAACTACCCGATTCGCTTCGTCCTGTTCGGCGGCGCGCTGCTGGCGCTCTGCTACGGCGCGCAATCCCTGCTTCGCCAGCGGCAGCTGTTTACCGTCAGCAAGGCGATGGGCCTCACGTACCTGTTTATTGCGCTGTGGATCATGTCGATTTTCGGCAATTACGACGCAGACAGCTGGTACCAGGTGAGCCAGGCGCGACTCCTGCCGTGGGGGCTGCTGTTTGCCGTAGCGGCCGGCGTCTGCATTTTTATCAGCCTGAAAACCGATGACGGAATGCTGCGCGGCTTCGGACTAACCTTCCTGGCGATCAATCTCTATACCCGTTTCTTTGAGTTTTTCTGGAACGGGATGCACAAGGTGCTGTTTTTCCTGATCCTTGCCGTCTCGCTGGCGGTGATTGGCCGCTATGCCGAGCGCATCTGGCATGCGGGGAACGTTAAGCCATGAAAAATTAAGCGTTTTTAAAGAAGTGTGGCTGGCGGCAGCGACGTCCTGCGCGAATTGTCGTATAAGCGAATTTTACGCTTTTGACAGGGGAGCGAGATGAATAAGGAGTCGATTTTTCGCCAACTAGAACAACGGATCGCCGGGCGAGCGCTGACGGCGGAAGCGCTGGGCGAGTTTAACGCTATGGCCATCGCCGATAGCTTGAAGCAAAAACGCAGCATCATCAGCCATCATCTGAATAATCTCCATCGCGAGCAGCGGGTGGTCAAAGTGAACGGTCGCCCGGTGCTGTTTTTACCCGTTACCGTTCTGCGCGATCATCACCGCCTGGCGGTTCGGCACGGCGAATACGCCTCCATTCAGGCGCTGTGCGCGGATCGTCAGGATAGTCTGGCGCAGCTGATTGGCGCGCAGGGCAGCCTGCAGGAAGCATTGCGCCAGTGCAAGGCTGCCATCAGCTACCCTGGCGCAGGTCTGCCGCTGCTGCTGCGGGGCCCTACTGGCACCGGGAAAAGTTTTCTAGCTCGCCAGCTCTGGCACTACGCAATAGATGAAGGTATTTTACCTGCCGATGCGCCTTTTACCGTATTTAACTGCGCCGAGTACGCGAATAATCCAGAACTACTGACCTCGAAGTTATTTGGTCATGCGAAGGGGGCCTTTACCGGCGCCGATAAGGCCGTTCCTGGTCTTATCGAGACCAGCAACGGCGGGGTGTTGTTTATCGATGAGGTTCATCGGCTGCCGCCCGAAGGCCAGGAAAAGTTGTTTCATTTTATGGATAACGGTAGCTGGCGCCGGCTGGGGGAGAGCGCCGACGAGCGCAGCGCCACGGTGCGGCTAATTTTTGCTTCAACCGAGGATCTGGAAAAACACTTCCTGGCGACCTTTATTCGCCGTATTCCGGTGATTGTAAAAATTCTGCCGATCGCTGAACGCGGCCAATTCGAGCGGCTGGCGTTTATCCACCACTTTTTCCGCCGTGAAGCCCAGCGTTTGAACCACGATCTGGAGCTGGATGGCGAAATCGTCAGCCAGCTAATGCGTGAAACGCTTGAAGGAAATGTCGGTGGGCTGGAAAATTTGATTCGCAATATTTGCGCCAGCGCCTGGACATTTGGCGAACGTGATAGCGGTCTTTTACATATAAAAGCGGGTTTGCTGCCCGACCGATTACTGGCGGATGCGCCTTTTACCCTTCAGCAAAATAGCGAGCGGGTTATGATTTACCGCGATGGCGACGCGCAGCCTCTTTTTTCTGGTCGTCACCATGAATACCAACGGCTAACGGAAAATATTTGTAGCCTGTGCGAGGAGTTGGCTCAGGATAATATTAGCGTGCGGACCTTTGAAAAGCTTATTTATCAGAACGTGACGCTCTATCTTGATGCGCTGATGAATCAGGAGAGTACGGTCTCTCTGCAGGACAAACGGCTGCGCTTTATTGAAGATGTGGGCAAAGCAATCGCTGTCAATTATGACCTTCAGCTAAATGTCGAATTGGCTTATCTTACCGGCCGCTACCTCACCAGCCTCCCTCTGGCGCCGCGCAGCGTTGCTGAGCCCGTGCGTCTGGTGATGCAGCGCTGGCTGGACTCCTCGGCGGGGCTGGCGCAACGCATCGCGGAGAAACTACTGGATGTCGTCAATAATAAATACGATCTGCTCATCGATACGCTTGACCGTCTGGCGATTACCGCCATTGTCAGTAATGCTATCGATGCGACCAGCGGCGGAAAAGTGAAAGCGCTGATAATCGCCCACGGTTATTCGACCGCCAGCAGCATTGCCGGCGTTGCCAACCGCCTGATTGGCGAGAAGATCTACCAGGCCATGGATATGCCGATGGAGGTGGCGTTTAACGATGTCAGTCGCGCCGTGGTTGATTATCTCCAGCATACGGACACGCGTGCGGGTGTGATGGTGCTTATTGATATGGGCTACACCAAGGAGATTGCCGATGCGCTTTTGTCGGTGATTAACGGCCCGCTGGTAGTGGTGGATAACGTCACGACCCGCATGGCGCTGAACGTTGCCAGCGAGATCGCGTTGGGAAAAAACATCGAACAAATCGCCGAAGAGATCGTGCCGCTTAATCAGTCGCGTTGGGATGTGTTCTGGCCCGCAGAAAAAAAAGAGCGTGTGCTGCTGGTGACCTGTATTACAGGTATCGGTACCGCATTTAAATTTAAAAATCTGATGGAGAAGAGCCTGCTCAACGATTTTGATATTAACATCATCGCCTGCGAGTATACGCGCTTAAAAAACAGTCGTACGGCGGTATCGTTGCTCCACCAGTATGAAGTTATTGCGGTCGTGGGTACCCACGACCCGCAGCTGGCCGGAGTGCCCTGGGTTGGCATTGAGGAACTACTTGGCGAGCAGGGGCATCGACATCTGAGTCAGCTCTTAAGCGGCTATCTTAATGAAAAGCAAATTGCGCTGATTAATAAAAATATGGTTCGTGAGTTTTCACTGCATAACGTTGTCAACTCTCTGACGATACTGAATGCTGGAAAAACCATGGGTCATATCGAAACCATTATCGCTGAGTGGCAAAATACGCTTGATTTTCATTTTAATAATAACTTAATTATCAGTTTATATGTGCATCTCAGCTGTATGATTGAGCGTCTGGTAATGCGTAATGAAATTAGCCATTATAAAGATCTTGAGCAATTTACCAGCCAGCATGGCGAATTTATTGCCATGGTGAATCACTCGTTCCAGCGCCTGAAAATACTCTATAACGTGGCGCTACCGGTAGCGGAAATTGGCTATATTCACGATATTTTTGAATTACGTATTGAAGATTTTAGCTGGTAATCCTCAACGCAGCCCCGGAGAATTACGCCGGGGCTGGCAGGCGGTTAGCGAATCAATATTCGACTTTCCACATATAGCGGCGGGTGGTCAGCGGGTGGTTGCGAGCGGTGGCCAGCGCCAGGTTGTAAACATCCAGTACGCAGTTGTGCAGCAGGCCGCAGAAATATTCGCGCACGCTGGCGTGCAGTGCGTCGATTCCCACCTTTTCCACGTCAATAATCTGCAGTTTTCCCTGGTAACGTTCGATAAAGCGGATCGCGCGATCATCCAGCGGGCGGGTGCGGCCGCTGCTTTTTAATAAAATAAACGGCGTTCCCGTTTCGGTAATCTCAAAGGGGCCGTGGAAATACTCGCCGCTGTGGATGCTGGCGGAGTTAATCCACTGCATCTCCAACAGAATACAGATGGATTCCTGATGCGCGGCGCCGAATGAGGGGCCGCTGCCCATCATGTAGATGACCTTTTCGGTCTTCCAGGCTTCGGCAAAATGGCGCGCATCCGCCTGAACCTGCTGCTGAGCGCCGCGTACCACGGATTCAAAACTGGCAAAGGCGCTGACCATCTCATCGTAATGGGCGTATCCCTCAGTTTGCGCAAGTACTTCCAGCGCCAGCCACAGGCTATATGCCGCTTTTTGCTGCGTCGGATCGACGGTTTCGGGATAGCGCGCCCAGCAGTATTCAATAGTGTAATCGCTGTGTTCGCACAGCGGCGTGCCGGGGGTATATACCAGTCCAATAGTGGCGGCGCCTTTCTGACGTGCGATGCGGGCGGCTTCCACCGTTTCAGCGGTGTTGCCCTGCTGCGAGGCGAGGATCACTACGCTGTTTTTACCTAACGCGTTCGGCGTCGCATGGACAAATTCATTACTGGTAACATAGCCGACGGCCAGCTTTTTAGCTTCACAATCGAGAAAATATTTCCCCGGCCAGAAACCGGTTAATGAACCACCGCAGCCAACAAACCATACGCGCTCAATGTGCTGCTTAGATAAAATATCGCGAATAATAGTATGTGCGTTTTGATGAGCTATAGACATATTGGTCTCCTTGGGATGTAACGGGTCCTCCGCTGAATAGCGGATAACTTTTACTATGCGTCAATTAATTGAGTTGTTTACTTTTCATTTTCTGGTGGAACTGCGGATCCTTCGGTATTGCGGGATCGATGCCCTTCACTGGCGGCAGTCGGGCACAAACCATTTGTAACGGAATAATATATTCAAAGACCGCAAAGTCGGGATCGTTAATAAATGCGAAGGGCATATTTTTGCCGTTATTTTCGACTTGTGGACCAATGCGATAAATATGCTGAGTCCAGCCGCCAAGTATTTCCGCCAGGCGATCCTGACGCTCATCGGGAAACGGATCGAGCATGATCAGGGTAGAGCGCTCGTCGAAGGCGTTATAGATCCCGTGGATGAACTCCTCAAATTCGTAACCGGCAACCGGACAGCGTAGCGTTTCAAGCATCTTTAGCGCACCTTCCTGAACGGTGCCAAACAGCCTTGCCGGACCGGTCAGGCGAATGTCCGCGCTGTCGATAAGCGGTCGGGCATGATTGAGAACCCACGCCTGCGAGGCCTCAATGAGCGTCGGCAAATGATTAAACGTGGTATCCATGCGGATGAGTAGCGCCTTGCGCTCCTCATCGCTCAGGCGCCGCTGGCGACTGGCGACAGCAAGCCCCAGCAGCATCAGATTAAGTATGGTGCAGTGATACCCTTTGGTTTTGGCGCCAGCCCGCTCTTCTCCACAGGGTACTGTTAAGACCAAATCTGCCGCCCGGTCGATAACGGCTGGCGCTTCCCCGGCCATGGAAGCGGTAAGATGCCCGGCTGCCCGGGCGCGTTCCATTGCGGCGAGGGTAGAGAGGCTGCCGCCTCCCTGAGAAATACCGATGACCAGCGCTTTGTCGCTGAGGGTCAGCGCCGAATCATCCAGCAGAAAAGGCCAGTAGACATCAACGGGTAGCCCGCACCACTGCTGCATAAACGAGCGGGCGGTCAGCGCGCCGTGATAAGAGGTACCGGAGCCGGTCAGGATAATACGCGTGACGCCGCGCTCCGTTAGCGCTTTTGCCGCCTGCCAGAGATCTTCCCGCGTCTGCGTCAGCATAGCGAGCAGACAGGCGGGTGTTTCATTCATATAGTCTTCTACGTGCATGGGTGATATTCCTCTTCTTAAAGCAGGCCTAGCGCGCTGGCCGCCATGCCAAACGCGACGGTTCCTAGCAGGATCCAGTTAATATTGACTTCCTTGCGGATCAACTTGTACATCCCAAGGGTGAAAAGCAGCGGCAGCAGCGAAGGAAGTATTTTGTCAATAAACTCCTGCGCCTTCATGGTGGTCTGCCCGGCGGTAAAGCTGAGCGGGGTGGTGATATCTATCATGCTGGCGGTCATCGCGCCGACGACCATGAGGCCAACAATTGATGCGATATAGGTCACCCGGTCCATAAGGCCGCTTTGGTAAATTCTCATCAGCCAGGTCGTACCCGCCCGGTAGCCGAGCTTCAGGCCATACCAGCGGCACAAAAGATGCGGCAGGTTATAAACTAACAGCGCCAGTATCGGTCCCAGCAGGCTGCCCTGCTGGGCGAAATAGATACCCATCCCGGCGGCGATAACCTTTAATGATCCCCAGAATATGGAGTCGCCGATGCCCGCCAGCGGCCCCATCAGGCTGGTTTTAATCGCGTTTATCGACTCCTCATTAAATTCGGGGTTACGCTGGTTCTCTTCTTCCATGGCAATCGACAGGCCGAAGATAAAGGTCGAGAGATGGGGCGTGGTGTTAAACAGCACCAGATGACGCTGCAGGGCGCGCCCCAGCTCCGTTGGGTCCTGATAGATGCGCTTCAGGGCTGGCGACATTGCGAAGGCATAGCCCATATGCTGCTGGCGCTCGTAGTTCCAGGAGCCCTGTAGCGTAAAGGAGCGCCAGAACACGCTGCGTAAATCGCGGGCGGTGATGCGGCTTGCATCATCGCTTTGCGGCTGGGTAGCGCCAGTCACAGTTTGCGTCATTTCGCTCATGATTAGCTCTCCTGCTGCTTAAGATTAAGGAACTGGCTGATGATAAATGCCAACACCACAGCGAACAGCGCGATGGCGATGATATCCAGTTTGGTATATGCCGCTATCAGAAATCCCAGACCGAGGTACGGCATCAGTTTGCTGCTGAGCATCATGCTGATCAGCAGGGCGAAGCCGAGCGCTGGCAGGATCTTACTGGCGACGATCAATCCATTGGTTATCACCGGCGGAATGGCCTCCAGGAACCAGCTTACCGCCGAAGAACCAAGCAGAATGGCAAAAAATACCGGTAGAAATCCGTTTAAAAAATAGAGTAGCGTCGGACCGGCGAGGTGCATCAGGCCGACCATTCGGGTATTACCCTGTGCCGCATAGCGGTCCGCCAGATGACCAAAGCGGGCGTTCACCACGCGCACCAGGATTCCCAGCGTCTGCGCCAGCATTGAGACAGGGATGGCGATGGTGAGCGCAGCCTCTGGACCACGACCGGACATGATCGAAAACGCGGTGGCCAATACGGAGCCGGTCACGATATCTGGCGGGTGCGCGGCGCCGATGGCGACGTTGCCGAGGAAAATAAGCTCCAGCGTAGCGCCAATCAGAATCCCCTCATGTAAATTACCGCAGACCAGACCGGTGAGGGCGCACATCACCAGCGGTCGATCGATCATTGATACCCCAAGCAGGCGGCCATCAAGTATCCCCAGGGCAGCGATCAGTCCGAGTAACGTTGCGGTGAGCAACATAGTGACCTCCGAAGTTAAAGTTGGTCGTTAAGGAGTTCAGCCGAGTGGGCGGGTACCTGACGCATCTCCAGCCGAATACCTTTTTCTTTTAGCACTCTGCTATGGGCGATTTCCTCTTCGGTCAGATAGATGGCCTTGCCGAATTGTCTTGCCCCTTCCTTCTGTGGCAGACCGCCGTAATTAATTGCGCTAATTCCTGGGACTTTTTCCACTAGCGCGAGGGTTTCCGCAGTATTGCCCAGGACCACCATGACTTTTTTATGATCCAACTTGCCGCTGTTAAGCTTTTCCGCCGCCTGTTCAACGGTGGCGATGTCCAGCGTGACGCCCGCTGGCTTTGCCAGGTTAAGCGACATCGTAATGAAGGCATCCGCCGCGGCTTTGGCGTTGGCGACGATGATATGGTCGATATCCAGCGCTCGGGTCCAGGCAAAAACCACCTGGCCGTGCAGCAGCCGATAATCAATGCGCACGAGTTTAATCATGAGATTCTCCCTGTGGGTCAGAGGATGGTTGTGTTATTAGAGGATTGATGAAAACAATGGATTCACGCGCCGCGCTGGTGGCGTAGATAATCGCGGCCTCGGTAGTGGCTTCTTCGCACAGCAGAAACTCCAGCAGCAGAGTCAGATTGATGCCGGCGACCACGAAAACGTTGCGATGTCGCATCAAGACGCTCACGGCGCTATTGTTGATACTGCCGCCAAGCAGGTCGGTGAAGATCACCACTTCATCACCATTCGCCTGGACGATGAGATGCTCCAGGGTTTGCTCCAGCTGTTCGGTGGTCACGATATCTTCGTCATAGGCGCAGACCGGGATAACGCCGTGTTCGTCGCCAATCAGCAGCGACAAACTGTTCACCAGTCCGCGAGCAAAATGGCCGTGGCTGGCCACATAGATATGTTTCACCCGGTTTCTCCTTCATCCAGATAGCGGTATCTGTTAAGAGCAAAGGGCGTGCCAGAAATGAAAAGTATTATTTATCAATTAATTAAATCGTCTGGTTCACACTAAAGTCGTTATTCCTGGCACAAGCGGGATTATGAGCGCCAGAAACTTGGCACAAACGGCAGAAAAGAGGGGGAAAGAGTGGGTGAAGAAAGTCCCGGGCGAGACGCTGCTGCGCCATGGCCCGGGCGTTCCCGGCAGAAGGGAATTAAATCTCGGTAATGGTCGTCGACTGCGGCAGACGCGACTTCGGCAGGGTAGCGTTGAAATCTTCTACGCTATGGTGGCCGACCGGGACCACCACCAGGCTGGTGTAGCCCTGGGCTTTCAGGTCAAATTCCTCATCGAGGATCGCAAAATCGACCCCTTCAATCGGCACGGCGTCGAGACCCATCGCCGCTACGCCCAGCAGGAAATTGCCGACGTTGAGATACACCTGCTTTGCCATCCACTGATCGTCATCTTTCAGCTCTTTGCGGTGCATATCGGCAAAGAAAGTGCGACCCTTGTGGTTAGCGGCTTTTGCGTCCGGGGTGGCGAAACGGCCATCGGCCTCTTCCTGATCCACCACGCGCTGCAGCCAGGCGTCGTCCATCGCGGTTTTCGCGCAGAACACCACCACGTGCGAGGCGTCAAGAATTTTACGTTCGTTGAACACGTAGGTGCCGCTGGCGGCTTTCGCCACGCGAGCTTTCCCTTCATCGGTGCTGGCGACAATAAAGTGCCACGGCTGGGAGTTGGTGCTAGACGGGCTGTACTGCAGCAGCGTTTTCAGCTGTTCCGCTTCCCCGGCAGTCAGCTTTTTCGTGGCGTCAAAGGCCTTGGTGGAATAGCGCTTCAAAGCGACCGATACGATATCCATAACTCTTCCTCACAGTTTACAGCACCTTACCGGTGCGTTCAGGAGAGGAAGAGTACAGCGAAGATCGCAAAATGATAAGGGTGAAAAATGCGATAACACTTATCGCATTTGGCTGAAAATCAGCGCGGACGCAGGCGCTGCTGCGCCTTTTTACTCAGCTTGTTCACCACCTGATGCCACGAATCGTCAATCAGCTCGGCCAGCAGATCCTCGCTGATATCCTCTCCTGGCACCACCGTGATCCAGTGTTTCTTGTTCATATGGTAGCCGGGTTCGATACTGCGATAAATTTGCTGATTCAGCAGCGACTTCTGCGGCTCGGCCTTGAGATTGACCAGCGCCCGCCCGCGAATAGTCATGGTGATCATAAAGATGCGGCCGTCGACCTTAAACACGTCGTACTCTGGCCCAAAGGGCCAGCAGTGTTCGGTAAACGGGTAGGTCAGGGCGATACGGTGAGCGCAGGGATGCAGTGTTTCCGGCGTCATTAGGCGTCCGCCTCATGCAGGGCGTGCCACATGGCTTCAAAGCCGAGGGCGATAATCTCCCGGGCGCGCTGCGGATCGTGGCTGGCGAATTCGATGGTGGTTTCCGCCAGCGACAGAAACAGGGCGTCGCCAAAGGCGCGGTACGCCTCGCTGAGGAATATCTCTTTCACCGACAGCTGGCACATTTCGTTGAGCTCCGGAAAGCTCTCTTTTACCTGGCGGCGGGTTTCGTCGGTGATGCGCTCGCTGAGCGCCATCCGGCGGATCGCTTTGTGCTCCATCGGGTTGCGCACGCCCCAGTCGATATAGCTGTTCCAGATATTGCGCGCGTTCTCTTTCGGGCGCTTCTCGTCCGGATCCAGCCCGGCGATCATTGTGCGCACCAGGCGCAGCTTAATCGCGAGGTACAGCTCGTTGAGCAACTCATCCTTGGTGGCGAAATAGCGAAACAGCGTTCCCTCGGCCACACCGGCGCTGCGGGCGATGGCCGACGTCGAGGCGGCTATGCCGGACTGGGCGAAAGCCGCGGTGGCAGCTTCCAGTAACGCTTGCTTTTTATCTTCACTCTTTGGACGAGCCACTACTTTTTTCCTCACGCAGGTTTAAACAAACCGCCGATCTTGGCACGTCTGACCAGGTCGCTGCAACGGCGGAACGCAAAAATTGAAAATCGTCTTGACGACTTTCATCGCTTTCCTAATAATGAGTGCGTACTCACTCATAATCAAGTTATATCATAAAGCCTCCGGGATGGGGGCTTTTGTCTGGTCAGGATATGAACCGTGTCACTTTCAGCGTGGTCGCCATCATGTTACTCGCAGCAGCAACGACATTGCCGTTTGTTCTTAATGCCGGTTTTGGTAAAGCGCCGCAGGGGGCACAGCTTAGCCAGGTGGAAGCGTCTCCCCACTACCGGGACGGCCAGTTCCATAACCAATTGCCCACGCCAGGGTTCACCGGGCAGAAAAATATGCTGGCGGCGTGGTGGGATTTCCTGATGACCAAACGGGAAAACGCCCGTCCCGCGCAACCGCTGCCGCTGGTGAAGACCGATCTGGCGACGCTGCCCCTCGGGCAGGACGTGATGGTCTGGCTCGGCCACTCCTCCTGGTACCTGCAGCTGGCGGGAAAACGCATCCTGATCGACCCGGTGTTCAGCGATTACGCGGCGCCGTTCTCCTTTATCAATAAAGCCTTCCCCGGCGACTATCCGTGGCGGGCGGAAGGGATGCCGGAGATCGATCTGCTGATCATCTCCCACGATCACTACGACCATCTGGATTACGCCACCATTCGCGCCTTACTGCCGAAAATTAAGCGGGTCATTACGCCGCTGGGGGTCGGATCGCATCTGCGCTACTGGGGAATGGACGGGGCGCTGATTACCGAAGCGGACTGGCAGCAGGCGGTACCGGCCAGCGACGAGCTCACCGTCCACGTGCTGCCGGCGCGGCACTTTTCCGGCCGTGGGCTGAAGCGTAACCAGACGCTGTGGGCCAGTTTTCTGTTTGTTACCCGGCAGCAAAAGATTTATTACAGCGGCGACAGCGGGTATGGGCCGCACTTTAAAGCAATAGGCAATGAGTTCGGTCCGGTCGATCTGGCGATCATGGAGAACGGGCAGTATGACCAGGACTGGAAATATATCCACATGATGCCGGATGAAACGGCTCAGGCTGCCGACGACCTGCGCGCTCGCGCGGTGCTGCCTGGGCATGCAGGACGATTCGTTTTGGCGAAACACAGCTGGGATGAACCGTATCAACGGCTGGCGGCTGCCAGCGAAGGAAGGGCCTGGCGTCTGCTGACGCCTGTGCAGGGCGAGCCGGTGTGGGTCGCCGATAAGACGCAATCATTTAACGCCTGGTGGCGCTAAGCGCCAGTGCAGTATCAGAGGAGAGAGCATATGACGATTTCCGCTCAGGTGATTGATACTATCGTCGAGTGGATTGATGATAACCTGCATCAACCGCTGCGTATTGATGATATCGCTCGCCATGCCGGGTATTCGAAATGGCATCTGCAACGGCTGTTTTTACAGTACAAAGGGGAGAGCCTGGGGCGCTATATTCGCGAAAGGAAGCTGCTGCTGGCCGCCCGCGATCTGCGCGACACCGATCAGCGGGTCTACGATATCTGCCTCAAGTATGGCTTTGATTCGCAACAGACTTTTACCCGCGTCTTTACCCGGACCTTCAATCAGCCGCCGGGCGCCTACCGCAAAGAGAACCACAGTCGCGCCCACTGAGGCGCGCCTCTCCTGGTTTACCGCTCGAGGGAAAACCAGCGACGCCACACCCAGCGCAGCACCAGATACTCAATGGCGCCCAGCGCTAAGAACCACAGACAAAACAGCACCGTATAGAGCTGGTTGAGATCCATCATATGGAATGTCTCAACCAGCTTTTGCGCCAGCGTCAGGCCCAGCGAAGGCGCGGGCAACAGCAGACAGGAGAGCAGGGCCAGCAGTAAGATCCCGGCGGCGGAGAGCAGCGTTTCCAGTGGATGTTTCATGTCATGTTAATCATCAGTTAAAAAACATATTGTCCGGTAAAATAATGCTTAACGCAATATGCTTTGTTTTTTTACTCGCTATAACACGACTATTTTAAATATTATCGCCTGCCTTTCGCTCTCATGTTAATTAATCTGAAATAATTTGTAATTAAGTTAATTGCAGCCGGGTGTAAATTAACGTCATTATTATGCCAGCGCTTTTACAAAACTGTAAGTGCTATATCCCACCAGCGTAGCAATGATAATGGCTAGCGCGATGTACAGCGCCAGTCGGCGCCCGCGGTAGATTCCAAACATATTTTACCTCGTTTAGTTTTGGTTTATTAATATTCTGTAATAGTTGGTTTGTGGAATTAACTTATCACAAAATTTTTATTTTGCGAAAAATTTAGACTTGTATTGGTTCACATTTTTATCGGCATTTTTGCCCTCTTTTACTTCATTGGCCAGGAATGATTTCAGGCTTTCCGACTCACGGAATTTATAAGGAAAATGTAAATTGACCAAGATGAATAACCCAAAGTTTACGACGCCCTCGGGCGACACCGCGCCACGGCAGGTCTGGCAGCAGACCGTTGACGCAGTGCTGGCGCAGACCAAAAGCCAGGCCGCTGGGTTAAGTTCCGCAGACGCCGCCGAGCGCCTGAATACCTGTGGGCCGAACGCGCTGCCGGAAAAGAAAGGCAAACCGGGCTGGCTGCGCTTTCTCGCCCACTTTAACGACGTACTGATTTACGTGCTGCTGGCCGCCGCGGCGCTGACCGCCATCATGGGGCACTGGGTCGATACCTTGGTGATCCTCGGCGTGACGGTGATTAACGCCCTGATCGGTCATATCCAGGAGAGCAACGCCGAAAAATCGCTGCAGGGGATCCGCAACATGCTCTCCAGCGATGCCCGCGTCCAGCGTAACGGCAAGCATGAGACTATCCCGACGCGCGACCTGGTTCCGGGGGATATCGTTATCCTGCGCGCCGGCGACCGCGTGCCGGCGGATATGCGCCTGATTGAAACCCACAACCTGCGGGTGGAAGAGGCGATCCTCACCGGCGAGTCGACGGTGGTGGATAAAATCACCGACGCGCTGGAGGGCGATCTGCCGCTGGGCGACCGGGTGAACATGGTCTTTTCCGGGACCACCGTCAGCGCCGGCGGCGGCGTCGGCGTGGTGACCGCCACCGGCGCGCAGACCGAACTCGGCCATATCAACCAGATGATGGCGGGTATTGAGAAGCACCGTACCCCGCTGCTGGTGCAGATGGATAAGCTCGGCAAAGCGATTTTCGCCATTATTCTCGCCATGATGGTGGCGCTGTTTATCTTCAGCCTCGCGCTGCGGGATATCCCGATGGGCGAGCTGCTGCTGTCGCTGATTAGCCTGGCGGTAGCCGCGGTACCGGAAGGACTGCCGGCGATCATCTCGATTATTCTGTCGCTCGGCGTGCAGACGATGGCGCGCAAGCGGGCGATTATTCGTAAGCTGCCGACCGTGGAAACCCTCGGCGCCATGACCGTGGTCTGCTCGGATAAAACCGGCACCCTGACGATGAACGAAATGACCGTCAAAGCGATCATCACCGCCGACTGCTGCTATCGGGTGGAAGGCGACAGCTACGAGCCGCAGGGGCGGATCTTCCTCGAGGGGAGCGATGAGCCCGTGCAGGTTCAGCCCGGCACCGTGCTGGAGACCTGGCTGCGCACCATCGACCTGTGTAACGACAGCCAGCTTACCCAGGATGAGCGCGGTCTGTGGGGGATCACCGGCGGGCCGACCGAAGGGGCGCTTAAAGTGCTGGCGGCGAAAGCGCAGCTCCCGGCGGTGGAGGCCCGTCTGGTGGCCAAGATCCCCTTTGACTCGCAGTACAAATATATGTCGACCCTGCAGCACATCGATGGCAATGCCCGGGTGCTGATCACCGGTGCGCCGGACGTTATCTTCGCCATGTGCCGCGAGCAGATGAGCCGCCACGGCGCGGTGCCGTTCGAGGCGCAGTACTGGGAAGAGGAGATGGCGCGCTTCGCCCGTCAGGGACTGCGGATGGTGGCGGCGGCCTGTAAGCCGGCCAGCCTTGATGCCACCACCCTCAACCATGAGGACCTGCAGGAGGGACTGATTTTCCTCGGCATCGCCGGGATGATGGATCCCCCGCGTCCGGAAGCCATTGACGCCATCCACGCCTGCCAGACCGCCGGCATCCGCGTGAAAATGATCACCGGCGACCACCCGCAGACGGCGATGAGCATCGGCCAGATGCTGGGGATCACCAATAGCAGCCAGGCCATGACCGGCTACCAGCTGGAGCACATGGACGATGCGGCGCTGGCGAAGGCGGCGGTGGAGTACGACATCTTTGCCCGTACCAGCCCGGAGCATAAGCTGCGCCTGGTTAAAGCCCTGCAGGATAACGGCGAAGTGGTCGGCATGACCGGCGACGGCGTTAACGACGCGCCGGCGCTGCGCCAGGCCGACGTGGGTATCGCCATGGGTATCAAAGGCACCGAAGTCACCAAAGAGGCGGCCGACATGGTGTTGACCGATGATAACTTCGCGACCATCGCCAGCTCGGTAAAAGAGGGCCGTCGGGTCTATGACAACCTGAAGAAGACCATCCTCTTCATCATGCCGACCAACCTGGCGCAGGGGTTGCTGATCATCATCGCCCTGCTGGCGGGGAACATTATTCCGCTGACCCCGGTGCTGATCCTGTGGATGAACATGGCGACGTCGGCGACGCTCTCCTTCGGCCTGGCCTTTGAGGCCGCAGAGCGCAACGTGATGAACCGTCCGCCGCGTAAAACCGGCCAGCATGTGATGGATGGTTTCGCCGTGTGGCGAGTGGCTTTCGTCGGGTCGATGATCGCGATTGCCGCCTTTATCCTTGAGGCCTGGCTGGCGCCGCGCGGCCACAGTCCGGAGTTTATCCGCACCGTGCTGCTGCAGATGCTGGTGACGGCGCAGTGGGTCTACATGATCAACTGCCGCAGCAGCGACAGCTTCTCCCTGAGCATGGGCCTGCTGCGCAACAAAGGCATCTGGCTGGTGACCGGCGTCCTGCTGCTGATGCAGCTGGTCATTATCTATGTCCCGCTGATGCAGAGCATGTTTGGTACGGAAGCGCTGCCGCTGCGCTACTGGTTTGTCACTCTGGTCATCGGCGTCGCCATGTTCCTGGTGGTGGAAGTCGAGAAGCGTCTGACGCGCCGGTTCCGCAAAACGGCCTGAACAATCTCGCGCGCCTCGCTGCAGGCGCGCGTTACTGTCGCAAGGATCCTCTATGATTAAAACCTTCCGCTTTGCTCTGCTGGCCTGCGGTCTGGTCGGCGGCGCCCTGACGGCGACCGCCGCGCCGGCGGTGCCGGTCCGCGTCGCCACGGTTGAACTGGCTCCTCATGCTGAAGAACGCGCTATCCCCGGGCGGGTCGAGGCGATCCGCGCCGTCGACATTCGCGCGCGCACCGAAGGGGTGATTGTTCAGCGCCACTTCCAGGACGGGCAGTATGTTACCGAAGGCGACCTGCTGTTTACCCTCGACGACGCGCAGCCCCGCGCGGCGCTGGCTCTGGCGCAGGCCGAGCTGAAAAGCGCCGAAGCCTCATTACGTCAGTCGCAGCAGTTGCTCACTCGCTACGAGCGGCTTATCAACAATCACTCCATCAGCCGCAACGACGTCGATACGGCCCGGATGCAGCGCGACGTCGCCGCCGCTGCCGTACAGCAGGCCAAAGCCCGCGTCGAGGCCCAGCAGATTGTGCTCAGCTACACTCAGATTGCGGCGCCGGTGACCGGTCGCGTGGGCCATAGCGCCTTTCACGTCGGGACGCTGGTCAATTCGTCCAGCGGCGTGCTGGTGGACATTGTGCAGTTGGATCCGGTGCGGGTCTCGTTCGCCCTCGACGAAGCCGCGTTTTTCAGCAAAACCGGCCAGCACGCCGATATCCACGCTCTGAAGCAGGCGTGGCTGGCGCAGATTGAGGTTGATGGTAAACGGCGCGACGGGGTGTTGACCTCTATCGATAACCGGATCGACGCCCGCACCGGCAGCGTAGCGGTGCGGGCCGAGTTCGCCAATCCGCAGCACCGTCTGCTGCCGGGCGGCAGCGTGACGATCCTGTTCCGTCCGCAGGAACTGCCGTCGCGAGTGATGGTCCCGGCCGCCGCCGTGCAGCAGGATCCGCAGGGTTTTTTCAGCTGGGTGCTGAAGCCGGACCACACCGCCGGGCAGCGTCGTCTGACCCTCGCGGGGCAGCAGGGGCAGCAGTTTGCGGTCGAGAAAGGGCTGCAGGCGGGCGAGCAGGTGATCACCGACGGCGCGCAGCGGTTGCGCGAAGGCGCCGCGGTGCAGGTGCTGAACTAGCTAAGGAGAAGGGATGCTGACCTTTTTTATCCGTCGTCCGCGATTTGCCATGGTGATCGCGCTGCTGCTGACCTTTGTCGGCGCGGTGTCGCTGAAGCTGATCCCGGTGGAGCAGTACCCGGCGATCACCCCCCCGGTGGTGAACGTCAGCGCCAGCTGGCCGGGCGCCAGCGCGTCAGACGTGGCGGAAGCCATCGCCGCCCCGCTGGAGACCCAGCTCAACGGCGTCGATCATATGCTGTATATGGAGTCCACCAGCTCGGATGAGGGGACGTACCGCCTGAGCATAACCTTCGCGGCGGGCACCGATGCCGACCTGGCGGCGATCGACGTGCAAAACCGGGTGGCGCAGGCGCTGGCGCAGCTCCCGGCGGAGGTGCAGCAGAATGGCGTCCAGGTGCGCAAGCGCGCCAGCAATCTGCTTATGGGGGTAAGCCTCTACTCGCCGCTGGGCACACTGACGCCGCTGTTTGTCAGCAACTACGCCAGCACCCAGGTGCGCGAGGCGCTGGCCCGCCTGCCCGGCGTCGGCGAGGTGCAGATGTTTGGCGCCCGGGATTACAGCATGCGTATCTGGCTGCGCCCGGACCGCATGAACGCGCTCAACATCACCACGGATGATGTCGCCCAGGCGCTGCGCGAGCAAAATGTGCAGGGCGCGGCGGGGCAGGTGGGNNGGTGGGCACCCCGCCGGTATTTAACGGCCAGCAGCAGACGCTGACCATCAACGGGCTGGGGCGTCTGAACGAGGCGGCCAGCTTTGGCGAGATTATTATCCGCCGCGGCGCGCAGGGGCAGCTGGTGCGCCTCGCCGACGTGGCGACCATTGAGCTGGGCGCCCGCAGCTACAGCTCCGGCGCCCAGCTGAACGGTAAAGCGTCGGCCTATCTGGGGATCTATCCGACGCCCACCGCCAACGCCCTGCAGGTCGCCAGCGCAGTGCGTGCGGAGCTTAACCGCCTGCACACTCGCTTTCCGGCGGATCTCACCTGGGAGGTGAAGTTCGATACCACCCGCTTTGTGGCGGCGACGATCAAAGAGATCGGCGTCTCGCTGGCGCTGACCCTGCTGGCGGTGGTCGTGGTGGTGTCGCTGTTTCTGCAGAGCTGGCGGGCGACGCTGATCGTAGTGCTGGCGATCCCGGTGTCACTGATCGGCACCTTTGCGGTGCTCTATCTGCTGGGCTACAGCGCCAACACCCTCAGCCTGTTCGCGATCATTCTCGCCCTGACGATGGTGGTGGATGACGCCATTGTGGTGGTGGAGAATGTGGAAACCAAAATGGCGGAAGGGCTGGATCGCCTGCAGGCCACCGCCCAGGCGCTGCGGCAGATCGCCGGGCCGGTAATCGCCACGACCCTGGTGCTGCTGGCGGTGTTTGTGCCGGTGGCGCTGCTCCCGGGGATCGTCGGCGAGCTGTACCGGCAGTTTGCCGTGACGCTCTCCACCGCGGTGGCCCTGTCGAGCCTGGTGGCGCTAACCCTGACGCCGGCCCTCTGCGCGCTGCTGCTGCGCCCGCGTCCTGCCCGGCCGGCGGCGGTGTGGCGGGCGTTTAACCGTCTTCTCGACGGCACCCGCGACGGCTATGGCCGGCTGGTAGGCAGGATGAACCGCCGTCCCTGGCTGGCGCTGGCGGCGACGGTGGCGGCAGGCGCGCTGGTGGCGTTCAGCTTCACCTCGATGCCGAAAGGCTTCCTGCCGCAGGAAGATCAGGGTTACCTGTTTGCCAGCGTGCAGCTGCCGGAGGCGGCGTCGCTGGAGCGTACCGAAGCGGTGATGGCCCAGGCGCGCAAGCTGCTGATGGCTAACCCGGCGGTGGAGGATGTGATTCAGGTGTCCGGGTTCAACATTCTCAACGGCACCAGCGCCTCTAACGGCGGGTTTATCTCGGTAATGCTCAAGGACTGGCATCAGCGGCCGCCGCTGGATGCGGTGATGGCGGATATTCAGCGCCAGCTGCTGTCGCTACCGGAGGCGACGATCATGACCTTCGCACCGCCGACCCTGCCGGGCCTGGGCAATGCCTCGGGGTTTGATCTGCGCATCCTGGCGCAGGCCGGTCAGTCGTCGGCGGAGCTGGAGCAGGTGACGCGGGAGATCCTCCAACTGGCGAACCAGCATTCGCAGCTGAGCCGGGTGTTTACCACCTGGAGCAGCAACGTGCCGCAGCTGACCCTGACGGTTGACCGCGACCGGGCGGCGCTGCTGGATGTGCCGGTGGCGCAGATCTTCAGCAGCCTGCAGACGGCGTTCGGCGGCACGCGCGCCGGCGATTTCAGCCGTAACAATCGTGTCTATCATGTGGTGATGCAAAATGAGATGCAGTGGCGCGAGCGGGCTGAGCAGATTAGCGAGCTGTACGTCCGCAGCCGCGACGGCGAGCGGGTGCGGCTGAGCAATCTGGTCACCATTACGCCGACGGTGGGGGCGCCGTTTATTCAGCAGTACAATCAGTTCCCGTCCGTGTCGGTGAGCGGTTCAGCGGCCGAGGGGGTCAGCAGCCGCACGGCGATGGCGGCCATGGAGCAGATTTTGCAGGCCCATCTACCGCCGGGATATGACTATGCCTGGAGCGGGATCTCCTGGCAGGAGCAGCAGACCGGTAATCAGGCGGTGTGGATCGTGCTGGCGGCGGTGGCGATGGCGTGGCTGTTCCTGGTGGCGCAGTATGAGAGCTGGACGCTGCCGGCGAGCGTCATGCTCTCGGTGCTGTTCGCCATCGGCGGAGCGCTGCTCTGGCTGTGGACCGCGGGCTATGCCAACGATGTGTATGTTCAGATAGGGCTGGTGCTGCTGATCGCCCTGGCGGCGAAGAATGCGATTCTGATCGTTGAGTTCGCCCGCAGCCGGCGCGAGGAGGGGCTGTCGATAGTCGACGCTGCGCGCGAGGGGGCTACCCGCCGCTTCCGCGCGGTAATGATGACCGCGGTGTCGTTTATTATCGGCATCATGCCGATGATGCTCGCCACCGGCGCCGGGGCGCAGAGCCGGCGGATCATCGGCACCACGGTATTCAGCGGGATGCTGGTGGCGACGATGGTTGGCATCCTGTTTATCCCGTCGCTGTATGTACTGTTTCAACGTATGCGCGAGTGGGCGCATCGGCGGGGGTAAGCGCGGCGCTACCGGTCGGTAACGGGGATACTCCAGGCTGCAACGACTACCGGGCGGTCCCCTCTCCCTTTCGGAGAGGGGTAGGGTGAGGGTGGGGTTTGCGTTCACGTTGCGTTTGGGCGTGAGCCCCGCCTTATCTGCCGACCTTCGGTTCGCCGATTTCAGCGGGAATCAGCCCTGCTGCACGCCCGTAGATTTCAGGAGCCACACCATAGCG
>NZ_JAGRRB010000006.1:0-86269 GCF_018223925.1 Klebsiella sp. 10 | reverse complement strand
GTCCCGTCCGTTCCGCCACTTATTTAACATTAAGCCTGCTCAAATAGCAGGCTTAGTGGTAAGAAAATTTTAGGGGCGTAGTTCAATTGGTAGAGCACCGGTCTCCAAAACCGGGTGTTGGGAGTTCGAGTCTCTCCGCCCCTGCCATTTATAAGAATCCTTTGCTCAGGCAAAGGATTTTTTTTTATCTCTAATCTCCATTGGCAATATCCCCGACGAAAATACCTTGCTGTTCTCCGTCCATGGAGAGTAGCGTTTATTCCAGAATAGGGTTTTTCAGGATCTCATGGATCTGCGCCTGCTTATCGCTATTTTGTAACCAGATCGCATAAAGTGGACGGGATAACGTAGCGCTGTCCATGACCGTATGTAACCCATGCTTCTCTTTCGCCCAGCGAGCAGGTAGCCAACAGCAGCCGTTCAGGCGCGATAATTGCTGATAGATCAGTTCAGCTGAAGAGGTAGTGAGCAGCGGAACATCATCGCTTCCTATCAGTCCCACTTCGTTTTGCTGAAAATCAGGCCCCCATTCAAGGCGCAAGTAATTCAATTCATTTCTGTTTTTTGCAGGCGATGCGCAATACAGGGCAAGAGTAAAATTACCCAACAGCTGGCTGCTTAATTCATCCATCTTCGGCGATTCGGTGGTGATCAGCAGATCCAACTGGCGTTCGTGAAGCTGTTTAACCAACGACTGCCGCTGCGCGATACGGGCTTCAAACTGGAGATTGTAAGGTGCGCTGTAGAGGGTACCGAGCCAGCTGTTAAGCATACATTCCCACAGGGAGGCGCTGGCCCCAATGGAGAATTCATTATGTCGCGAAGAGTGTGCCACCTCCTTGCGCGCAGCCTGCCAGGTATTCATGAGCGTTTCGGCATAGGGGAGGAGCTTTTCGCCGGCGGTCGTCAGGCGGATGTTATTACGATGACGGGTGAACAGATTCACACCAAGTTGATTTTCCAGCTGACGAATACGAAAGCTGACTGCTGACTGTGTCAGGTAAAGCGCCTCTGCTGCTCGCCCAAAGTGACGAGTTCTACTCACTTCCAGGAAAGTCTTGAGCAATTCCGTATCCACACCGTTCTCCACAAAATTATTTGTCGTGATGATTTAAATGTTTTGTTTGACGCTCTGTCAAGCGTAACTAATACTCCGCGCCATAAATAGCTCGGCCAAAGAATCAGGAGCGTGTAGGATGGCGGAAAGCTTTACGACGACTAATCGTTTTTTCGACAATAAAAATTATCCACGCGGGTTCTCCCGTCACGGTGATTTCACCATCAAAGAGGCGCAACTGCTGGAACGTCATGGTTATGCCTTTAACGAACTGGAACTGGGTAAGCGCGAACCTGTTACCGAAGATGAAAAACAATTTGTCTCGGTGTGCCGTGGTGAACGTGAGCCGGTGACGGAAGCAGAACGCGTATGGATTAAGTATATGGCGCGTATCAAGCGGCCGAAGCGTTTCCATACTCTGTCCGGCGGCAAACCGCAGATGGAAGGCGCTGACGATTACACCGAAAGCGATGACTAAGAAAAAAGGGCGTAAGCCCTTTTTTTACGCCATCATTTTCTGCAGATGGTTGAGCATCCGATCAATTGCCCGATAGCTGAGCGCCTCCTGCAAATGACAGCGTTCAATCTCTTCAACCTCTGCCAGATCGGCAATGGTTCTCGCAACCTTTAACAGACGCTGCCAGGCGCGAATAGAAAGCCCCAGCTGCGTTAGCGTCTGTTCCAGCCAGACAGCATCCTCCCGCCTTAAGCGGCAGCAGTTCTTCATTTCACGATTCTCAAGATGGGCATTGAGTTTATTTTGCCTGAGCATTTGTCGTTCACGCGCCGCCAGCACCCGCTGCCGGACCGTTGCGCTCGATTCTTCGCCCTGCGAGCCCTGACTCAGTATTCCTGGCGGTGGCAATGGGATCTCTAAGGAAAGATCGAAGCGGTCGAGGAAGGGGCCTGACAGGCGTCCAAGGTAGCGCAATGTCTGCTCCGGCGATGCACGATTATGTTTACCCTGATAATGTCCTGTCGGGCTTGGATTCATCGCTGCAATAAGCTGAAAGCGCGCCGGATAGTCAATTTTGGCGCGCGAGCGTGATATGTGGATCTTGCCTGACTCAATGGGTTCGCGTAGCGCATCCAGTACCCGCCGCTCAAACTCCGGCAGTTCATCAAGAAACAGCACGCCATTATGGGCCAGGGAAATCTCACCGGGGACCGGTATCGAGCCGCCGCCCACCATCGCTGCCAGCGAGGCGCTATGGTGGGGGGCGCGGAACGGCCTCTGACGCCACCGCGTCTTTGCGGTGTGGAGGTTGACCAGACTCTGTATGGCCGCGCTCTCCAGCGCTTCCTGATTGCTTAATGGCGGCAGGAGACCGGGGAGTCGGCTGGCTAGCATGGTTTTCCCGGTCCCGGGCGGGCCTATCAGGAGCAGGTTGTGACCACCGGCGGCCACAATCTCCAGCGCTCGTTTGCCCTGCTGCTGGCCGATAACATCGAGCAGATCTTCGTAGCGTTCATCCCGAGCAGGCGCCTCGGCGAGAGGCGGCGAAAGCGATGTCTGCCCCGCAAGAAATGCGCAAACCTCCTGCAGATGGTCGGCGACCAGACAATCGCTGCCGCCGATCAGGCCGACCTCCGCCGCATTGTCAGAGGAGACGACAATGCGCCGGCCGGCTTTGATGGCCTCCATTGCGCTGGGGATCGCCCCTGGAACGCCTCGTAACCCACCTGTAAGGGCGAGTTCGCCCACAAACTCATATTGATTCAGTCGCGTCGTGTTGAGCTGCTCTGAGGCAACGAGAAGCGCGAGAGCGATGGGCAGATCGTATCGTCCGCCTTCTTTGGGCAGATCCGCTGGCGCCAGGTTAATGGTTATCTTCTTCGCAGGAAAAGCGTAGCCGCTGTTGATCAGGGCGCTGCGGACCCGGTCGCGGGCCTCTTTCACGGTGGTTTCCGGCAGCCCGACCATAGTTAGACCAGGAAGACCGTTGCTGAGATGAACCTCAACGGTAATCAATGGCGCTTCGATACCGAGCGCCGCGCGAGTATAGACGATAGCGAGCGACATAAAACCTCCTGGACAGAGAAGAATTATGGTTGGCATGACGTAAAGCGAGAATGGAAAAAGTGCGAATTTAGAACTGCGTATCCATACTTTTCGCGGCACATCGTTACATTTAGCCGAAAATGGACGTTTGATCGCAAAACAGAGCTATGTTGGCAAAGAGGGCGCCGAAGAGCGCGGCAGGGGTGAGAAAACTGAATTTTTTTCATTTTTGATTTTTTTCATATAAAACAATTATTTTTATTGAAACCGTTAGGCTGATCAGCAACGAAGATATAAAAAAATCTTGTGCTTTATGTGATGTCTGTGGTAACTCTTTAGGTATTCCTTCGAACAAGAAGCCAGAAAGTATAGAAAATGACAGCCCTTCTACGAGTGATTAGCCTGGTCGTGATTAGCGTGGTGGTGATTATTATCCCACCGTGCGGGGCTGCACTTGGACGAGGAAAGGCTTAGAAATCAAGCCTTAACGAACTAAGACCCCCGCACCGAAAGGTCCGGGGGTTTTTTTATAACTGAAATAACCTAAGCGAGGAGCAGATGATGACTTTTAGCATAAAATTCTGTTTCTCCCGATTTATGACGGGGAACTAACTATGAATGGTGCGCAGTGGGTGGTACATGCTTTGCGGACACAGGGAGTCGACACAGTTTTTGGCTATCCGGGTGGCGCAATTATGCCGGTTTACGATGCACTGTATGACGGCGGCGTGGAGCACCTGCTGTGCCGGCATGAGCAAGGGGCAGCCATGGCGGCCATTGGTTATGCGCGAGCAACCGGTAAAACCGGGGTGTGTATCGCGACGTCCGGCCCGGGCGCGACCAATCTGATCACCGGCCTGGCGGACGCCCTGCTTGACTCTATTCCCATCGTAGCTATCACCGGCCAGGTGGCCGCACCCTTCATCGGCACGGATGCGTTCCAGGAAGTAGACGTTCTCGGTTTGTCACTGGCCTGTACTAAGCACAGTTTCCTTGTGCAGTCTCTGGACGAACTGCCGCGGGTTATTGCTGAGGCTTTCCAGGTGGCAAACTCAGGCCGTCCAGGTCCGGTGCTGGTTGATATCCCTAAGGATATTCAGATGGCGCAGGGCGACCTCGATCCCCATTTCTCTACCGTCGCCGATGAGATGGCATTTCCGCAGGCGGAAGTGGCGCAGGCTCTGCAGATGCTGGCCCAATCGCAGCAACCGATGCTGTATGTTGGCGGCGGGGTCGGCATGGCGCAGGCGGTACCGGCTTTGCGCGAATTCCTGGCGGTGACCAGGATGCCGGCAACCTGCACCCTGAAAGGGCTGGGCGTGGTGGATGCTGATTATCCCTATTATCTCGGCATGCTGGGAATGCACGGCACTAAGGCGGCCAACCTGGCGGTACAGGAGTGCGATCTGCTGATCGCCGTCGGCGCGCGCTTTGACGATCGCGTGACCGGTAAGCTCAATACCTTCGCACCGCATGCCAAAGTGATCCACATGGACATCGATCCGGCGGAGCTGAACAAGCTGCGTCAGTCGCATATCGGTCTGACAGGCGATCTGAACTGCCTGCTGCCGGCGCTGCAGCAGCCGTTAGCTATCGATGGCTGGCGCGAGCGGAGTGCCGCACTGCGTGCCGAGCATGCCTGGCGTTACGATCATCCCGGTGAGGCAATCTACGCGCCGCTGCTGCTGAAGCAGCTTTCCGACCGCAAGCCGGCGGACAGCGTGGTGACCACCGACGTTGGCCAGCACCAGATGTGGTCGGCTCAGCATATGAGCTATACCCGCCCGGAAAACTTTATCACCTCCAGCGGCTTAGGCACTATGGGCTTTGGCCTGCCGGCCGCCGTTGGCGCCCAGGTGGCTCGCCCTAACGATACGGTGATCTGTATCTCCGGTGACGGCTCCTTCATGATGAATGTACAGGAGCTGGGCACCGTTAAACGCAAGCAGTTACCGCTGAAGATCGTGTTACTCGACAACCAGCGGTTAGGGATGGTTCGACAATGGCAGCAGCTGTTTTTCCAGGAACGTTATAGCGAAACCACTCTGACTGATAACCCTGATTTCCTCACGCTGGCCAGCGCCTTCGGTATTCCTGGCCAACACATCACCCGTAAAGACCAGGTTGAAGCGGCACTCGACACCATGCTTTCGAGCCAGGGGCCATACCTGCTTCATGTCTCAATCGACGAACTTGAGAATGTCTGGCCGTTGGTGCCGCCCGGCGCCAGTAACTCTGAAATGCTGGAGAAATTATCATGATGCAACATCAGGTCGCTTTACAGGCACGTTTCAATCCGGAAACCTTAGAGCGCGTGCTGCGCGTTGTCCGCCACCGGGGTTTCCACATCTGCGCAATGAACATGGAAACCGCGCCGGACGCACAGAACATAAATATCGAATTGACCGTTGCCAGCCCGCGGCCCGTCGAATTACTGTTTAGTCAATTAAGCAAACTGGTCGACGTTGCCTGCGTCGAGATCCAGCAACCCACATCACAACAAATCCGCGCCTGAGCGCAAAGGAAGAAAAATGACGACGAAAAAAGCTGATTACATTTGGTTCAATGGCGAGATGGTTCCGTGGGGCGAAGCGAAAGTTCATGTGATGTCCCATGCGCTGCACTACGGTACCTCGGTATTCGAGGGGATCCGTTGCTACGACTCGCACAAAGGCCCGGTGGTGTTCCGTCATCGCGAACATATGCAGCGTCTGCATGATTCAGCCAAAATTTATCGTTTCCCGGTCTCCCAGAGCGTCGACGAACTGATGGAAGCCTGCCGCGAAGTCATTCGAACCAATAATCTGACCAGCGCTTATATCCGTCCGCTGGTGTTTGTTGGCGATGTCGGCATGGGGGTAAACCCGCCTCCGGGTTACAACACTGACGTGATCATCGCGGCGTTCCCATGGGGAGCCTACCTCGGCGCAGAAGCGCTTGAGCAGGGGATCGATGCAATGGTCTCTTCCTGGAACCGCGCGGCGCCGAACACTATCCCGACGGCAGCGAAAGCCGGTGGTAATTATCTTTCCTCGCTGCTGGTTGGCAGTGAAGCGCGTCGCCATGGCTATCAGGAAGGTATCGCCCTCGATGTTAACGGCTATATCTCCGAAGGCGCAGGGGAAAACCTGTTTGAAGTGAAGGACGGTGTACTGTTCACCCCGCCGTTTACCTCTTCCGCGCTGCCGGGCATTACCCGCGACGCCATTATCAAGCTGGCGAAAGATCTTGGTATCGAAGTCCGCGAGCAGGTGTTGTCCCGTGAATCCCTGTATCTGGCGGATGAAGTCTTCATGTCCGGCACTGCGGCGGAAATCACCCCGGTACGCAGCGTGGACGGCATCCAGGTCGGCGCAGGCCGTCGCGGTCCGGTAACCAAACGCATTCAGGAAGCCTTCTTTGGCCTCTTCACCGGTGAAACAGAAGATAAATGGGGCTGGTTGGATCCGGTAAGTAAGTAATTAAAAATGGGACGGCACGCACCGTCCCATTTAATAAACACAGATGGGAGTAAAAAGAGCATGCCTAAGTACCGTTCCGCCACCACCACACATGGCCGCAATATGGCGGGCGCCCGCGCGTTGTGGCGCGCAACCGGAATGACCGATGCCGATTTCGGCAAACCGATTATCGCCGTTGTTAACTCCTTTACCCAGTTTGTCCCCGGGCACGTGCACCTGCGCGATCTCGGCAAACTGGTTGCCGAGCAGATTGAAGCCGCCGGTGGCGTGGCCAAAGAATTCAACACCATCGCAGTGGATGATGGGATCGCTATGGGCCACGGGGGTATGCTCTATTCACTGCCATCCCGCGAGCTGATCGCCGACTCGGTGGAGTATATGGTTAACGCCCACTGCGCTGATGCCATGGTTTGTATCTCCAACTGCGACAAAATTACCCCGGGGATGCTGATGGCTTCCCTGCGCCTGAACATTCCGGTGATCTTTGTGTCCGGCGGCCCGATGGAAGCCGGGAAGACCAAGCTGTCAGATAAAATCATCAAGCTTGACCTGGTGGATGCGATGATTCAGGGGGCGGATCCGAAAGTGTCCGACGAGCAGAGTAATCAGGTGGAACGCTCCGCCTGCCCGACCTGCGGCTCCTGTTCCGGGATGTTCACGGCGAACTCCATGAACTGCCTGACCGAAGCGCTGGGCCTGTCACAGCCGGGCAACGGCTCTCTGCTGGCGACCCACGCCGATCGTAAGGAGCTGTTCCTAAACGCCGGGAAACGTATCGTGGAGCTGACCAAACGCTATTACGAGCAGGATGACGCTTCCGCGCTGCCGCGCAATATCGCCAGCAAGGCGGCCTTTGAGAACGCTATGACGCTGGATATCGCCATGGGCGGCTCCACCAATACCGTTCTGCACCTGCTGGCGGCGGCGCAGGAAGCTGAAATCGACTTCACCATGAGCGATATCGATAAGCTCTCCCGCAAAGTGCCGCAGCTGTGTAAGGTGGCGCCGAGCACGCAGAAATACCATATGGAAGATGTGCATCGCGCCGGCGGCGTGCTGGGCATTCTGGGCGAGCTGGACCGCGCCGGGCTGCTGAATCGCGAGGTCAAAAACGTCCTTGGCCTGACGCTGCCGCAGACCCTGGAACAGTACGATGTGATGGTGACCCAGGACGACGCGGTGAAAAAAATGTTCCGCGCCGGCCCGGCGGGCATCCGTACCACCCAGGCGTTCTCGCAAGACTGCCGCTGGGATACCCTGGATGACGATCGCGCCGAAGGCTGTATCCGTTCTCTGGAACACGCTTACAGCAAGGACGGCGGCCTGGCGGTGCTGTACGGCAATTTCGCAGAAAACGGTTGTATCGTGAAAACCGCCGGCGTGGACGACAGCATCCTGAAATTTACCGGTCCGGCGAAAGTATATGAGAGCCAGGACGATGCGGTTGAGGCCATCCTCGGCGGTAAAGTCGTGGAAGGCGACGTCGTGGTGATCCGCTACGAAGGGCCGAAAGGCGGGCCGGGGATGCAGGAAATGCTTTACCCCACCAGCTTCCTGAAGTCGATGGGGCTGGGCAAAGCGTGCGCGCTGATCACCGATGGCCGTTTCTCCGGCGGCACCTCAGGGCTCTCTATCGGTCACGTCTCTCCGGAAGCGGCGAGCGGCGGCAACATTGCGCTCATTGAAGATGGCGACATGATCGCGATTGATATTCCGAACCGCAGCATCCAGCTGCAGCTGAGCGATGCGGAAATTGCGGCGCGTCGTGAAGCCCAGGAGGCGCGTGGCGACCAGGCGTGGACGCCGAAGAATCGCCAGCGTCAGGTCTCCTTTGCCCTTCGCGCCTACGCCAGCCTGGCGACCAGCGCCGACAAAGGCGCGGTACGCGATAAATCCAAGCTGGGTGGCTAATCATGGCGGATTCACAACCCTTGTCCGGCGCCCCTGAGGGCGCCGAGTACCTGCGAGCAGTGCTGCGCGCGCCGGTTTATGAAGCGGTGCAGAAAACGCCGCTGCAAAAAATGGATAAGCTCTCGTCGCGGCTGGATAACGTTATTCTGGTGAAGCGTGAAGATCGCCAGCCGGTACACAGCTTTAAGCTGCGCGGCGCTTACGCGATGATGTCCAGCCTGACTGCCGAACAGAAATCCCACGGGGTGATCACCGCTTCGGCGGGCAACCATGCCCAGGGCGTGGCGTTTTCCGCATCGCGGCTGGGCGTTAAGGCGCTGATCGTGATGCCGGTAGCGACCGCCGATATCAAAGTCGATGCCGTTCGCGGCTTTGGCGGCGAAGTGCTGCTGCACGGCGCCAACTTTGACGAAGCGAAGGCGAGAGCGATTGAGCTGGCGCAACAGCAGGGTTTTACCTGGGTGCCGCCGTTCGATCACCCAATGGTCATCGCCGGACAGGGAACCCTGGCGCTGGAGCTGCTGCAGCAGGATGCCCATATTGACCGCGTCTTCGTCCCGGTGGGCGGCGGCGGTCTGGCAGCGGGCGTGGCGGTGCTGATCAAGCAGCTGATGCCGCAGATCAAAGTGATCGCGGTGGAGGCGGAAGATTCTGCTTGCCTGAAGGCGGCGCTGGACGCAGGCCATCCGGTGGATCTGCCGCGCGTCGGCTTGTTTGCCGAAGGCGTGGCGGTCAAACGCATCGGCGATGAAACGTTCCGTTTATGCCAGGAGTATCTGGACGATATCATCACCGTCGATAGCGATGCTATCTGCGCGGCGATGAAGGATCTGTTCGAAGATGTGCGGGCGGTGGCGGAGCCTTCCGGCGCGCTGGCGCTGGCGGGGATGAAAAAGTATATCGCCCAGCATAACATCCGCGGCGAGCGTCTGGCTCATATTCTGTCCGGGGCCAACGTCAACTTCCACGGCCTGCGCTACGTGTCCGAGCGCTGCGAGCTCGGGGAACAGCGCGAAGCGCTGCTGGCGGTGACGATCCCGGAAGAGAAAGGTAGCTTTTTGAAGTTTTGCCAGCTACTGGGGGGCCGCTCGGTGACGGAGTTCAACTACCGCTTTGCCGATGCCAAAGACGCCTGTATTTTTGTCGGGGTACGCCTGAGTCGTGGCCTGGAAGAGCGGAAAGAGATCCTCCAGTTACTGAACGACGGCGGCTACAGCGTGGTGGATCTCTCTGATGATGAGATGGCTAAGCTGCATGTGCGCTATATGGTCGGCGGCCGGCCGTCAAAAGCGCTGCAGGAGCGGCTGTTCAGCTTCGAGTTTCCGGAATCGCCGGGGGCGCTGCTGAAATTCCTGCATACCCTTGGCACCCACTGGAATATTTCATTGTTCCACTACCGCAGCCACGGCACTGACTATGGTCGGGTACTGGCGGCCTTCGAGTTGGGCGAGCACGAGCCGGACTTTGAAACTCGTCTCAATGAGCTGGGCTATGAGTGCCACGACGAAACGCATAACCCGGCATTCCGCTTTTTCCTCGCGGGTTAGTGGTTGGGAAGAATTTTCCAGAAAGCATCAATAAGCGGCTCATGCAGCCGCTTTTTTTGTGCGCAAACACCCAGCTCAAACGGCGTTTGCTCATCGCTGCGCTCCAGGATCATCACCCTGTTGCGTACCGGCTCCGGACTGTTCTCCAGCACCACTTCCGGCAGCAGCGCCACGCCGCATCCCAGGGCGACCATCGACACCATCGCTTCGTGCCCGCCGACGGTGGCGTAGATCGACGGATTGCTGATTTTATGCCGCCGAAACCACAGCTCGATGCGCCGACGTACCGGCCCCTGGTCGGCCATGATAAAGGGCACTGTCGACCAGTCGGGGCGCTCGACGGTCACCTGGTTGCGCACCGGGCAGGGAAGGGCCGGGGCAATTAACACCACGGCGAGGTTCTCCAGCATCGAAAACGCCACCGACCCTGGCAGAGTCTCCGGCTTACCGGCAATCGCCAGGTCGGCTTCGCCGGTGACGACCTTCTCCATAGCGTCGGCGGCGTCGCCGGTCGAGAGCTTGATCTCCACCGAGGGGTGCGCGGCGCGAAAGCGGTCGAGGATCGGCGGCAGATGGCTATAGGCGGCGGTGACAGAGCAGAAGATGTGCAGCTCGCCGGAGAGCGAAGGGCCCTGCTGATCGATGACGTGACGAAGCTGCTGATACTGCAATAAAGTCTGTTGGGCAAAGGTACGTAACTCTTCCCCGGCTTCGGTAAGGGTCACCGTGCGATTATCTCGCACGAACAGCGGCTGGCCGAGGTCCTCTTCCAGACGCTGGATCTGGCGCGAAAGCGTCGACGGGCTGACGTGCATGGCCCGCGCGCTGCGGCCAAAATGGCGGCTTTCCGCCAGATGCAGAAAGGTTTTCAGATCGCGTAAATCCACGGCGCGTACTCCCCGGTTTTGTATTTCATAAAATGCAATGTGACGTTGTGAATATATCAATTTCCGCAATAAAATTCCTGTCATATAGTAAGTTCATTCTCGCAAAAGCAAACCGAACAATAAGCACGACACAACATCACGGAGTTACAGACATGGCTAACTACTTTAATACACTGAACCTGCGCCAGCAGCTGGCACAGCTGGGCAAATGCCGCTTTATGGCGCGCGACGAATTCGCCGATGGCGCAAGCTACCTTCAGGGTAAAAAAGTGGTCATCGTCGGCTGCGGCGCGCAGGGCCTGAACCAGGGTCTGAACATGCGTGACTCCGGCCTGGATATCTCCTATGCGCTGCGTAAAGAAGCGATCGCTGAGAAGCGCGCCTCCTGGCGTAAAGCGACTGAAAACGGCTTCAAAGTCGGCACTTATGAAGAGCTGATCCCGCAGGCGGACCTGGTGGTTAACCTGACGCCGGACAAACAGCACTCAGACGTTGTGCGCTCCGTACAGCCGCTGATGAAAGACGGCGCAGCGCTGGGTTACTCCCACGGCTTCAACATCGTGGAAGTGGGCGAGCAGATCCGTAAAGACATCACCGTGGTGATGGTGGCGCCGAAGTGCCCGGGCACCGAAGTGCGTGAAGAGTACAAACGCGGTTTCGGCGTACCGACGCTTATCGCGGTACACCCGGAAAACGACCCGAAAGGCGAAGGCATGGCCATTGCCAAAGCGTGGGCGGCGGCGACAGGCGGCCACCGCGCGGGCGTGCTGGAATCTTCCTTCGTGGCGGAAGTGAAATCTGACCTGATGGGCGAGCAAACCATCCTTTGCGGCATGCTGCAGGCGGGTTCTCTGCTGTGCTTCGACAAGCTGGTGGCGGAAGGTACCGATCCGGCGTATGCAGAAAAACTGATTCAGTTCGGCTGGGAAACCATCACCGAAGCGCTGAAGCAGGGCGGCATCACCCTGATGATGGATCGCCTCTCCAACCCGGCGAAACTGCGCGCTTATGCGCTGTCCGAGCAGCTGAAAGAGATCATGGCGCCGCTGTTCCAGAAACACATGGACGACATCATCTCCGGCGAATTCTCCTCCGGTATGATGGCGGACTGGGCGAATGATGATAAGAAACTGCTGACCTGGCGTGAAGAGACCGGCAAAACCGCCTTCGAAACCGCGCCGCAATATGAAGGCAAAATCGGCGAGCAGGAGTACTTCGATAAAGGCGTTCTGATGATCGCGATGGTGAAAGCGGGCGTTGAGCTGGCCTTCGAAACCATGGTGGCCTCCGGCATCATCGAAGAGTCTGCTTACTACGAATCACTGCATGAGCTGCCGCTTATCGCCAACACCATCGCCCGTAAGCGTCTGTATGAGATGAACGTGGTTATTTCCGATACCGCTGAATATGGTAACTACCTGTTCTCTTACGCTTGCGTACCGCTGCTGAAAGAGTTCATGACCACCCTGCAGACCGGCGACCTGGGCACAGCGATTGCCGAAGGCGCGGTAGATAACGCGCAGCTGCGCGATGTGAACGAAGCGATTCGCAGCCACGCTATCGAGCAGGTTGGTAAGAAACTGCGCGGTTATATGACCGATATGAAGCGTATCGCGGTAGCCGGCTAATTCCTCGTCGTCTTTCGACTTGCCGATGCGTTGGCTACGGTACGTACACCCCAGTCACATAGTAATCTTTGTTCCTGGGGATGTACTTCCTTGCCGCCTTCCGGCAAGCCGAAATCCATAGAGGCATGGATTTGTTTAGTAGGCCTGATAAGCGAAGCGCCATCAGGCAAAAACCCGGAGATTAAGATCCCCGGGTTTTTTTATTATTTCCGGTACAGCACTTTGATGATGTGGTAGCCGAACTGGGTATGCAGCGGGCCGGTTGGCTCCAGTTCAGGGCAGGAGAAGACCACTTTATCGAAGGCCGGTACCATCTGGCCCTGGCGGAACTCACCCAGATCGCCGCCGCGTTTGCCTGACGGACAAATGGAGTGTTTCTTTGCCAGCTTGCCGAAATCGGCGCCGTTTTTGAGCTGCTCGAGCAGATCGAGCGCCAGTTTCTCTTCTTTTACCAGGATATGCAGTGCTGCCGCGGTTTTAGCCATGATTGCGCCTTGAGTGAGTTGGAATAAATCAGGGCGCCATAGTATCACGCGCTAGCGGCGATACAGCACCTTGATGATGTGGTAGCCGAATTTGGTTTTCACCGGGCCATAGGGTTTGAGCAGCGGACAGCTGAAGACGGCTTGATCAAACGGACCGACCATTGCGCCTTGCTGAAACTCGCCTAAGTCGCCGCCGTTGCGGCCAGACGGACATTTAGAATAGCGTTTCGCCAGATGATCGAAGCTGACGCCCCGCTCCAGTTTGGCGAGGATCTCCAGCGCCAGTTTCTCTTCTTTGATCAGGATATGCAGGGCCGCTGCGCTTTTTGCCATGACATCATTCTCAGGATGGTTTGTGTGGCTGACACTTTACCATCAGTCAGTAAATCTCGGCTCCGCTTTCTGCTACAATCCCCACCCCGTTCGAAGATTGAGCAAGACTCCCATGCGTTTAAACCCTGGCCAACAACAAGCCGTCGAATTCGTCACCGGACCGTGCCTGGTGCTGGCGGGCGCCGGTTCCGGTAAGACCCGCGTTATTACGAATAAAATCGCCCACCTGATCCGCGGCTGCGGCTATCAGGCGCGCCATATCGCGGCCGTGACCTTTACCAACAAAGCCGCGCGCGAGATGAAAGAGCGCGTTGGGCAAACGCTGGGGCGCAAAGAGGCGCGTGGCCTGATGATTTCCACCTTCCACACTTTGGGGCTGGATATCATTAAGCGCGAATACGCTGCGCTGGGTATGAAGTCTAACTTTTCCTTATTCGACGATACCGACCAGGTGGCGCTGCTTAAGGAACTGACCGAAGGGTTGATCGAAGATGACAAAGTGGTGCTTCAGCAGCTGATCTCGACGATCTCCAACTGGAAAAACGATCTAAAAACCCCGGCGCAGGCCGCCGCTGGCGCGAAAGGCGAACGGGATCGTATTTTCGCCCACTGCTATGGGCTATACGACGCGCACATGAAGGCCTGCAATGTCCTCGATTTTGACGATCTGATCCTGCTGCCAACGCTGCTGCTGCAGCGCAACGAGGAGGTGCGCGAGCGCTGGCAAAATAAGATCCGCTACCTGCTGGTGGATGAGTATCAGGATACCAATACCAGCCAGTATGAGCTGGTGAAACTGCTGGTGGGTCAGCGGGCGCGCTTTACCGTGGTGGGCGATGACGACCAGTCGATCTACTCGTGGCGCGGCGCGCGGCCGCAGAACCTGGTGCTGCTCAGCCAGGACTTCCCGGCGCTGCAGGTGATCAAGCTTGAGCAGAACTACCGCTCATCCGGGCGTATTCTGAAAGCCGCCAATATTTTGATCGCCAATAACCCTCACGTCTTTGAAAAGCGGCTGTTCTCCGAACTGGGATATGGCGCGGAGCTGAAAGTGCTCTCCGCCAACAATGAAGATCATGAAGCGGAGCGCGTGGCCGGGGAGCTGATCGCCCACCACTTCATTAATAAAACCAATTACAAAGACTACGCGATCCTTTATCGCGGCAATCACCAGTCGCGGGTCTTTGAAAAGATGCTGATGCAGAACCGCATCCCGTACAAAATCTCCGGCGGCACGTCGTTCTTTTCGCGTCCGGAAATTAAAGATCTGCTGGCCTATCTGCGCGTGCTGACCAACCCGGACGACGACAGCGCCTTCCTGCGTATCGTCAACACGCCGAAGCGCGAGATCGGCCCGGCGACGCTGCAAAAGCTCGGTGAGTGGGCGATGGGCCGCAACAAAGGATTGTTCACCGCCAGCTTTGATATGGGTCTCAGCCAGACGCTGACCGGGCGCGGCTATGAATCCCTCACCCGCTTCACCCACTGGCTACGCGAGATCCAGCAGCTGGCCGAACGCGAGCCGGTCAACGCCGTGCGCGATTTGATTCGCGGGATCGACTACGAATCCTGGCTGTATGAAACCTCACCCAGCCCGAAAGCCGCGGAAATGCGCATGAAAAACGTCAACCAGCTGTTTACCTGGATGACCGAGATGCTGGAAGGCAGCGAAATCGATGAGCCGATGACCCTGACCCAGGTGGTCACCCGCTTTACCCTGCGCGACATGATGGAGCGCGGCGAATCGGATGAAGAGCTGGATCAGGTGCAGCTGATGACTCTCCATGCGTCAAAGGGGCTGGAGTTCCCCTACGTCTATCTGGTGGGAATGGAAGAGGGATTGCTGCCGCACCAAAGCAGCATTGATGAAGATAACGTCGATGAAGAGCGACGGTTAGCCTACGTTGGCATCACCCGTGCGCAGAAAGAGCTGACCTTTACGCTCTGTAAGGAGCGCCGGCAATATGGCGAACTGGTGCGTCCTGAACCGAGTCGTTTTCTGCTGGAGCTACCTCAGGACGACCTTATCTGGGAGCAGGCACGCAAAACCATTACGCCTGAAGAGCGGATGCAAAAAGGCCAGGCCAACGTCGCTAATATTCGGGCGATGCTGGCAAAGGCGAAAAAAGCTTAGCGTCTCAGGCGATAAACTGCTGCCAGGCGGCGGAGAAGGGCATCACCAGTATTAGCGAGGGCAGCATATTGGCGGTAGGGAAGGCACGGATCCCGCACAGACGGAAACCGGTCGCCAGCATAATGATGCCGCCGCAGGCGGTGAAGTCGGCGATCATCGACGGATTGATTAACGCCATGATAAAGGTTGCCGCGAAAAACAGGATAACGAAAACAATCAGCTGGGGAATAAAGATCACGGTGATGATATACCCCAGCGTGGAGGCGAAAATCGCGGCAGTAAAAAAGTCGAGGATCGACTTGGTCAGCAGAATGGTCGGGTCGCCGGTCATCCCTTCGGTTAAGGCGCCGAAGATGCCGGTACCGCTGGCGCAGAACAGGATCAGCACGGCGATAAACTGATTCATAAAATCTTCCGCACCGACGCTGGCGCTGGACTGCGCCGGAAAGATACGTTCAATGGGGCTGCGCAGCGTTGTTCCGGCTCGTTCAATCCATTTTTCAATATTCAACAGGCCGCCGATAATCGTGCCGACAATAATAGCCAAGGCAATCGGCGGCAGGTTATGCAATTTATTGACAAAGAATATGCCCATACTGATTGAGATCAGTCCGGCGATCAACGGTAAGGTTTTTTTGAAATGTTCCGGAATAAAACGATTCAGTGAAGCGCCCGCCAGCGCACCGACGAGAAGCGAGCCGCTACAGACAAATATACCTATAGCCATAATTTATTTTCCCTAATAAAAATCAGGGCCTGAATATACAGGCCCTGAAATATTTAAATTAATTATTTAATGTTAAATACGCGGCTGGCATTACCCCAGGCGATTTTCTCTTTCAGGCCTGCTTCAAGTTCTAAAGGATCAAACCAGTCGCAGGCCTGATGAATATCTTCATACGGATAATCGACAGAGAACATCACGCGATCGGCGCCCATGACTTCAATAGCATTATTCAGTGAATGGGTATTGAAATGGCCGCTGGTGGTAACGATGAAGTTATTCTGCAGGTAGTGCATTAACGGTTTTTCCGCTTTACCCAGACCGCAGCCGAAACGCTGACGATAGAGACGATGTTGAGTGCGCGGCAGCATATGTACCAGCCCTTCGCCGAGGTGACCCAGCACCAGATTGAGGTTAGGATAACGATCGAACAGACCGCTCATCATCAGACGAATAGCATGCACTGCCGTTTCCTGAGCGAAGCCCCAGGCAGAGCCGATCAGGCTTTCGTAACCGGTATAGATGCCGCGCGCCGGGCCTTCCAGCGGTTCACGAGGATGCAGATAGACAGGCACGTTCAGCTCGTTGACCTTATCCCAGAATACCAGCATGGATTCGTCATCAAGATAGAGGCCATGCTCGCTATCTTTAACGTTGGTGTAGCCGTTGATCAGCGCACCTTTCATGCCTAACTTTTTCACGGCGCGCTCCAGCTCTTCCGCCGCGGCTTCCGGGTTCTGCAATGCCAGGGTGGCGAAGGCGCTGAATTTGTCCGGATTTGGCTTAACATAATTCTCAACGATAAAATCGTTGGTATCGCGGGCAAAAGAGACGGCTTTGGCTTTATCTAAAATAGACTGGGCGCCAGGTGAAGTCAGAGAAAGAATTACATGATCAATATGACGCTGCGCCATTTCTTCCAGCTGAATGCTGCGATCCAGCAGGCGGCGTTCAACATCTTTCATATATTCTGTGCCGTTACGACCTGCTTCACCAGATGAATCCCACAGACGGTTATTTTCAGGAGTGGATACGTGTTCTTCTAAAGCAATTTTTCCGCGCATGATATTTTCCTTGCGATATGAGTCAGTGTGGCTTGATGCGAGGAGAATAAAAGCTTTCACGTATTACCAGCAATAAACCAAACGTAATAGGGGTTATTAATAAAACCAATACACGGGCGTATTTTGTTACTTAGATTTTAATAGAAGTACTCTGCTGTGCGGGATCGGCAAGCGTAGCGATCAGCGAGCGTAGCCAGATATGTCCGGGATCGCGGTGCAGCCGCTGATGCCAGACCTGACGGATGGCGATTTTGGCGAGGGGAAAAGGCAGCGGCCAGCTGCGGCAGGGATAGCGCCGGGTGATATGCCGCGCCACCTGTTCCGGGACGACGGCAATCATATCGCTTTCGGCCACCAGCTCACCGGTACCTAAAAAACTTGGTAACGTTAGCGCAATGCGCCGGGGCATGTGGTGCTCATCAAGCAGCTTATCCATATCGCCATGGGCAGTCCCCTCCACGCGGATCGCCAGATGCTTTTCCTGGCGCCAGTCTTCGGCGCGGAGCTGTGCACGAATGCGAGGATGGTTTTCCGCAGCCAGGCAGACATATGATTGATCGAAGAGATGTTGCTGGTAGACGCTTTCCGGAAGCTGCGTCAGATAGCCGATCGCGAGATCGCATTTCCCGGATTCGAGGGCGTTGAGGGTCTGCTCATCCAGATTCTGTACCGTAAAGGTGATCCCGTCCGCCGCCTGCTGCTGGAGCGCAATTTGCAATAAAGGCAGCAGCGTCATTTGGCTGATATCGGTCATACCGATCGTAAAATTACGCTGGCTCTGCTGGGGAAGAAATTCAGGTTTGACCGCTAAATCGTTATCGGCAAGCTGGAGAAGAGTCGAGATGGTGGGGGCGATCGCGTCCGCTCGCGGCGTCGGAATCATCCGCTGCCCGACCCGGACAAACAGCGGGTCAGCAAAATGATCTCGTAGTTTTTTCAGCAAAAGGCTGCCGGTGGGCTGGCTGATATCGAGCGCGTCCGCTGCTGGGGAAACATTGCCCAAGCGGTAGAGCGCAGAGAAAAAGCGTAGCGATTTGAAATCCAGTTCTTCCCGCATCCGCCCTCTTGGCTGGATATTATTTCAGCGTATCGCCGCTGGCGACCCGAAGTATCCAGTGGACGTAGCTTTGCCACTGACACTCCTGATCGACCATCTCCCGACCCAGCGGATGTTCATCCAGCCAGTTTCCCGGCAATATCAGCGTCAGTTGTTCGTCTTGAGCGGTCAGCTGAATGGCGGGCAACAGATCGTCGCGCCGCCGGCTGGCAAACAGGATTGCCAGTCGCAGCAGACGACACAGATGCTCAGCCACCCGCGGTGGGACGGCATTCTGTTGATGAAGCGAAGAGAGGTCGATAGCGTTAGTCTGGTTAAGGAGCAGCGTGGCAATCAGCTTCTTCTGCGCTGGGGTAAAGCCCGGCAGGTCGAGGTTATTGACCAGATAGGCAGCGTGCTGCGGCGCGCGCTTAAAATCCACGCTCAGCCCAATTTCATGCAGCGCACAGGCGCTAAGGAGTAAATCACGGCTTAGCGGATCCAGCTCCCAGCTGCCATCCAACTGACTGAGCAGATGACTGGCAAGGCCGCCGACGCGCTGGGCCTGTTCGGTGTCGATCATAAAACGACGCTGAATATTACGCAGCGTGCGGCTGCGGATGTCCTGCTCAACGGAGAGATGCAGCATGCCGTACACCAGGCCTTCGCGTAACGCGCCGCCCGCGAGGGTCATACACTGAATATTCAGTTCGCTGAAGATAGCGATCAGGATCGCCAGCCCGCTAGGAAACACCAGCGCCCGCTCAAGGGTTAAGCCTTCGATCTCCAGCTCTTCCAGACGTCCGCACTGGATAGCGCGCTGTTTAAGCTGCTGGAGTTTGGCGAGGGTGATTCGTTCATCCATCCCCTGCGCCATCATAATTTCCTGCAGAGCCTGAACGGTGCCGGAGGCGCCAACGCACACTTTCCATCCGTGATAGCGCAGCACATCGGCGACGGGCAGTAGTACCTCGCGCGCAGCCGCTTCGGCGAGATCGAAATTCTCTTTCGTCAGACTACGGTCGGCAAAATAGCGTTCAAGCCAGGTGACACAGCCCATCGACAGGCTAAACAGCGAGGTTGTTTGTGCGCCGGTCCCGGTCACCAGCTCGGTGCTGGCACCGCCGATATCGACCACCAGGCGCTGATCGGCGCCGCCGGTGGTGTGGGCGACACCCTGGTAAATCAGGCGCGCTTCTTCTTCGCCGCTGATCACTTGCACTGGAGTGCCGAGGATCTCCTGCGCTTTCGCCAGAAACTCCCCCGCATTGACGGCAAGACGCAGCGTGGCGGTGGCCACGACGCGGATTTGCGTCGGCGGAATATCCTGCAGGCGCTCGGCAAACAGGCGTAAGCACTGCCAGCCCCGTTCCATCGCTTCTGCGGAGAGGGTGTTGTCGCTATTCAGGCCGGCGGCCAGTCGAACCTTACGCTTAATGCGGCTCAGCGTCTGGATGCTGCCCGCCACCTCGCGCACCACCAACATATGGAAACTATTGGAGCCCAAATCAATGGCGGCATATAGCGAGGTGGAGCTCATACTCTTCATCGTTCAGAAGGCTCCCTGGTCGGTGGGGCGCTTAGGCCCGATCCACATCACTGAGCGGGTCGCCAGAGGAAGGTCGCCCTGGCAGATTCTGAATGACTGAGCGTATGGCATAGATCTCTTAACCTGAACGACGACGATTGCGCGGTGGACCGTTACGGCGCGGGCCGTTGCCTGGGCGCGCACGGGTCAGACGCAGCGGCTTAGGCAGGTCGGTCATCAGCGCGTCCGGGTTGTACTTACTGACCGGAATTGAGTGACCAATATAGGTTTCGATCGCCGGCAGATTCAGCGCATACTCTTCGCAGGCGAGGCTAATGGAGTGACCGCTGGCGCCAGCGCGACCGGTACGGCCGATGCGGTGAACGTAATCTTCGCAGTCGTCCGGCAGATCGTAGTTAAAGACGTGAGTCACGGCCGGAATATGTAAGCCACGGGCGGCAACATCGGTCGCGACCAGAATATCGAGGTCGCCACGGGTAAATTCTTCGAGAATGCGCAGACGTTTTTTCTGCGCCACGTCGCCGGTCAGCAGACCTACGCGATGGCCGTCGGCGGCGAGATGGCCCCAGATATCTTCGCAACGGTGCTTGGTATTGGCGAAAACGATGGCGCGATCGGGCCACTCTTCTTCCAGCAGCGTCTGCAGCAGGCGCATTTTTTCTTCATTGGACGGGTAGAAGAGCTCTTCTTTAATACGGTGGCCTGTCTTCTGTTCCGGCTCGACTTCAACGTACTCGGCGTTATTCATTTGTTCGAACGCCAGTTCGCGGACGCGATAAGAAAGGGTCGCGGAGAACAGCATGTTCAGGCGCTGAGTGGCCGGCGGCATGCGGCGGAACAGCCAGCGGATATCTTTAATAAAGCCGAGATCGTACATGCGATCGGCTTCGTCCAGCACGACAACCTGAATGGCGCCGAGGTTAATGTGGTTCTGCTTCGCGTAATCGATCAGACGACCAGTGGTACCGATCAGAATATCGACGCCGCTTTCCAGCACTTTCAACTGCTTATCGTAGCCGTCGCCGCCGTAAGCCAGACCCAGCTTCAGACCGGTGGCCTGCGCCAGTGGCTCAGCGTCGGCGTGGATCTGTACCGCCAGTTCACGCGTCGGCGCCATAATCAGCGCGCGCGGTTGGTTAACCTGGCGATCGGCGATAGCCGGGTGAGAGAGAAGATAATGAAACGTTGACGTCAGGAACGCCATCGTTTTACCGGTACCGGTTTGCGCCTGCCCGGCGACATCGCGGCCTTCCAGCGTCAGCGGAAGGGCGAGGGCCTGAATGGGTGTGCAATTATGAAACCCTTTCTTTTCAAGGGCTTCAATGACTGCCGGGTGCAGGGCGAAGTCGGAAAACTTCTGTTCTGTTAAATGTGTTTTGCTCATAGTGTGGTAGAATATCAGCTAACTATTGCATTAAGAAAGCGTATCCGGTGAAATAACGTCAACCTTTCGTTGGCGGTGTACGAAATTATTCAAGGTACGTCTACGGTAACTGAACGAATCCAGGATAGCTTAGACTACTAAGCGAGTCGGGAGCGATAAATCTGCAGCATGCAGTTCGCGTTCGGGCACCCTGGCGTCAACAGGCGAGTCCATGATGGATTGCGCCAGTTGGCAGGCCAGAGAATTGAGGTATCCTGAAGAATAGCGTGCATAACGTAGCCGCAGCGCGTCGTTGATGGCTACGACACCAACACACCAGGCTTATTCCTGTGGAGTTAAATATGAGCGATAAAATTATTCACCTGACTGACGACAGTTTTGACACGGACGTACTCAAGGCTGACGGGCTGACCCTCGTCGATTTCTGGGCAGAGTGGTGTGGTCCGTGCAAAATGATCGCCCCGATTCTGGATGAGATCGCTGAAGAGTATCAGGGCAAACTGACCGTAGCTAAGCTGAACATTGACCAGAACCCGGGCACTGCGCCGAAATACGGCATTCGCGGTATCCCAACCCTGCTGCTGTTTAAAAACGGCGAAGTGGCGGCCACTAAAGTTGGCGCCCTGTCCAAGGGTCAGCTGAAAGAGTTCCTCGACGCTAACCTGGCGTAAGCGAATTGCTGTTCCGGCGTCCAGATTCCTATTTTTTGCGGAACTCTGGACGCCCGGCTGGAGTCGTGCTAAGTTAATCCACAGACTTCGTTTTAAACATACCTTGTTTGAATCTTGTTTTACCCGAAGCATCCCGCATAAATGCGCGTGAAGCTAATAATTCCGGGCTTTTCACTCATTCCGTCTAGTCGTTTCAGTTCTGCGTTCTTTCCTGTGACCAGGCAACGTACAGACACGAGATGAAGGCCGTTAACAGGCATGGAAGTTCCTGCCATACCATTCACAACATTAAGTTCGAGATTTACCCCGAGTTTAAGAACCCACACCACTATGAATCTTACCGAATTAAAGAATACGCCGGTTTCTGAGCTGATTACTCTCGGCGAAAATATGGGGCTGGAAAACCTGGCTCGTATGCGTAAGCAGGATATTATTTTTGCCATCCTCAAGCAGCATTCGAAGAGTGGCGAAGATATCTTTGGCGACGGCGTACTGGAGATACTGCAGGATGGATTTGGATTCCTCCGCTCCGCAGACAGCTCCTACCTCGCCGGCCCTGACGACATCTACGTATCCCCCAGCCAAATCCGCCGTTTCAACCTCCGCACTGGTGACACCATTTCCGGTAAGATTCGTCCTCCGAAAGAGGGTGAACGTTACTTTGCGCTGCTGAAAGTTAACGAAGTTAACTACGACAAGCCGGAAAACGCGCGTAACAAGATCCTGTTCGAGAACTTAACGCCGCTGCACGCGAACTCTCGCCTGCGTATGGAGCGTGGTAACGGTTCTACCGAAGACTTAACCGCTCGCGTACTGGATCTGGCCTCCCCGATTGGCCGCGGCCAGCGTGGCCTCATCGTCGCGCCGCCGAAAGCCGGTAAAACCATGCTGCTGCAGAACATCGCGCAGAGCATCGCATACAACCACCCGGACTGTGTCCTGATGGTACTGCTGATCGACGAACGTCCGGAAGAAGTGACCGAGATGCAGCGTCTGGTGAAAGGTGAAGTGGTTGCTTCCACCTTTGACGAGCCGGCATCCCGTCACGTGCAGGTTGCCGAGATGGTTATTGAGAAAGCGAAACGTCTGGTTGAACACAAGAAAGACGTTATCATCCTGCTCGACTCTATTACCCGTCTGGCGCGTGCCTACAACACCGTGGTTCCGGCTTCCGGTAAAGTGTTGACCGGTGGTGTGGACGCCAACGCCCTGCACCGTCCGAAGCGTTTCTTTGGTGCGGCACGTAACGTCGAGGAGGGCGGTAGCCTGACCATCATCGCCACGGCGCTGATCGACACCGGTTCCAAAATGGACGAAGTTATCTACGAAGAGTTTAAAGGCACCGGTAACATGGAACTGCACCTCTCTCGTAAGATTGCTGAAAAACGCGTCTTCCCGGCTATCGACTACAACCGTTCCGGTACCCGTAAAGAAGAGCTGCTTACCACTCAGGAAGAGCTGCAGAAAATGTGGATCCTGCGCAAAATTATCCATCCGATGGGTGAGATTGATGCGATGGAATTCCTCATCAATAAGCTGGCAATGACCAAGACGAATGATGACTTCTTCGATATGATGAAGCGCTCGTAAGGTAAAAAAAGCCAAAAACGCCACGCCTTTGCGTGGCGTTTTCATTTTGGGGTTTGTATGATCCAGAGACAGAGAAAGCGGGACGAAAGTTGTCGTATAATGGCGCCGGATAGCAGGCGGAGACAGCTTTAACAGACTAAAATCTATACAATAAATTTGTAATGTTCTGCTTTTCCCCTTCTGGAGTTGGGGCATCATCGCTATACTTCCCGGATTAACTATGCTGAGAGCACATGCGTTGTGAATTTACTCACTGCTATTACTGAATTAATCAGTATTTTCTTATTCACGACCCTCTTTATTTTTGTCGCGCGGAAAGTGGCAAAAAAGATCGGGTTAGTGGATAAACCCAACTATCGCAAACGGCATCAGGGGTTGATTCCGTTGGTCGGTGGTATCTCAGTTTATGCAGGTATCTGTTTCACTTTCGCCATCGCCGATTATTATATTCCTCACGCCTCGCTGTATCTGGCCTGCGCGGGGGTATTGGTGCTGGTTGGCGCGCTTGACGATCGCTTCGACATCAGCGTGAAAATTCGCGCGGTCATTCAGGCCGCGATCGCCGTGATTATGATGATGGCAGGGAATCTGCATCTGAGTAGTTTGGGCTTTATTTTTGGATCGTGGGAACTGGTGCTGGGGCCCTTCGGCTTCTTCCTGACGCTGTTTGCCGTCTGGGCCGCTATCAATGCGTTCAACATGGTCGATGGTATCGACGGCCTGCTCGGCGGACTGTCATCGGTCTCTTTTGCGGCGACCGGGATTATCCTTTGGTTTGATGGTCAGTACAGCCTGGCGATGTGGTGTTTCGCGATGATCGCCGCCATTCTACCCTATATTCTTCTCAATCTTGGCGCCCTCGGCCGCCGCTATAAAGTCTTTATGGGTGACGCCGGCAGCACGATGATTGGCTTCACCATCATCTGGATCCTGCTGGAAACCACGCAAGGTAAAACGCATCCCATTAGCCCGGTGACCGCGCTGTGGATTATCGCTATCCCGCTGATGGATATGGTGGCGATTATGTATCGCCGCCTGCGCAAAGGCATGAGTCCTTTCTCACCGGACCGTCAGCATATTCATCATTTGATCATGCGCGCCGGGTTTACTTCCCGCCAGGCGTTTGTCCTGATTACCCTGGCCGCCGCCCTGCTGGCGCTGGTTGGCGTCGTGGCGGAGTACACCCGCATTGTGCCGGAATGGGTGATGTTAATTCTCTTTTTGGTAGCCTTCTTTCTTTATGGCTACTGTATTAAGCGCGCCTGGAAAGTGGCGCGCCTGGTTAAGCGCATCAGACGCAGAATTCGGCGACACAGCGGCAATAATCCGAAACTAACCAAGTAGAGCTGGGGATGTGATGACTCAACCATTACCGGGAGCACAAGCAGTGAACGTTGAGAACGAGCTGGATATTCGCGGGCTGTTTCGCGCTTTATGGGCAGGAAAAGGCTGGATAGTCGGCGGCGCCGTACTCTTCGCCGCCATCGTGCTGGTGTACACCTTCTTTGCTCGCCAGGAGTGGAGCGCCACGGCGATCACCGATCGGCCTACTGTCAATATGTTGGGGGGATACTATTCCCAACAGCAGTTCTTACGCAATCTGGACATTAAAGCCGACCTCGCCTCGGTCGACCAGCCTTCCGCCATGGATGAAGCGTATAAAGAGTTCATCATGCAGCTGGCCTCCTGGGATACCCGGCGCGATTTCTGGCTGCAAACGGACTACTACAAGCAGCGTCAGTCGGGTAATGCCCGCGCTGATGCGGCGATGCTGGATGACCTGATTAACAATATCCAGTTTATGCCAGGCGATGCGGCCAAGAGCATTAACGACAGCGTCAAACTGACCGCCGAGACCGGGCAGGATGCCAATAATCTGTTGCGTCAGTATGTGGCCTTCGCCAGCCAGCGGGCGGCAGGCCATCTTAACGACGAACTTAAAGGCGCCTGGGCGGCGCGGACGGTGCAGATGAAGGCGCAGGTGAAGCGCCAGGAAGAGGTGGCCGAGGCCATCTTCAACCGCCGGACGCACAGCGTGGAGCAGGCGCTGAAGGTGGCTCAGCAGCACAATATTTCACGTAGCGAAACGGATGTTCCTGCCGATCAGTTGCCGGATTCAGAGCTATTTTTATTGGGCAGGCCGATGCTGCAGGCCAGGCTGGAAAACCTGCAGGCCGTCGGGCCGGAATATGACCTCGATTACGACCAGAACCGCGCCATGCTGAGCACGTTGAACGTCGGTCCAACGTTAGATCCGCGTTTTCAGACTTACCGGTATTTGCGGACGCCGGAAGAACCTGTAAAACGCGATAGCCCGCGCCGTGTATTTCTGATGGTGATGTGGGGGATTGTGGGTGCGCTCATCGGCGCAGGCGTGGCGTTATCGCGTCGTCGTGTCCTGTGATTGCGGCCTGTGGTGAAGGGCAGATGACCTTCATCGCCTAATCGAAGAGAATCGATGTGAAAGTACTAACTGTATTTGGCACGAGGCCGGAAGCCATCAAGATGGCGCCTCTGGTCCATGCGCTGGCAAAGGATCCTCATTTTGAGGCGAAAGTATGCGTGACCGCGCAGCATCGGGAGATGCTCGATCAGGTGTTGAAACTTTTCTCTATTGTCCCGGACTACGATCTCAACATCATGAAGCCGGGGCAGGGGCTGACCGAGATCACCTGTCGCATCCTTGAAGGGCTGAAGCCGGTGCTGGAGTCGTTTAAACCCGACGTGGTGCTGGTGCATGGCGATACCACCACCACCATGGCGGCGAGCCTGGCGGCGTTTTACCAGCGGATACCGGTGGGTCACGTAGAGGCCGGCCTGCGCACCGGCGATTTAAGTTCGCCGTGGCCGGAAGAAGGCAACCGTACGTTGACCGGCCATCTGGCGACATACCATTTCGCCCCCACGGAAACCTCGCGGCAGAACCTGCTGCGGGAAAATATTGCCGACAGTCGGATCACGGTTACCGGGAATACGGTCATTGACGCCCTGTTCTGGGTGCGGGATCGGGTGCTGGGTGATGAAGCGCTACGGGAGACCCTGCTGCAGCGCTATCCTTTCATCAGCCACGGTAAAAAGATGATTCTGGTTACCGGCCACCGGCGGGAAAGCTTTGGGCTCGGTTTTGAACAGATCTGCCAGGCGCTGGCCGAGATAGCCCATACCCACCCTGAGGTGCAGATTGTCTATCCGGTTCACCTGAATCCTAATGTCAGCGAGCCGGTGAATCGTATTCTTGGTCATATTGACAATGTGATGTTGATTGAACCGCAGGATTACCTGCCGTTCGTCTGGCTGATGGATCGCGCCTGGCTGATCCTGACCGATTCCGGCGGCATTCAGGAAGAGGCCCCCTCGCTGGGTAAGCCGGTGCTGGTCATGCGCGATATGACCGAACGTCCGGAAGCGGTGGCCGCCGGCACCGTGTGTCTGGTGGGCACCGACAGCCAGCGCATCGTCGCGGAAGTGACGCGACTGCTGGAGGATGATGCTGCATACCAGGCGATGAGCCGCGCGCATAATCCCTATGGCGATGGCGAAGCATGTCGTCGCATTTTGTCTGCACTTAAAAATAATCAGGTAACGCTATGAGTTTTTCTACCATTTCAGTGATTGGCCTTGGCTATATCGGGCTGCCAACCGCTGCCGCGTTCGCCTCCCGGCAGAAGCGGGTGGTCGGCGTTGATGTTAATCAACATGCCGTGGAGACCATTAACCGTGGAGAGATTCATATCGTGGAGCCAGATCTGGCGAGCGTGGTGAAGACCGCGGTCGAGCAGGGGTATTTAAGCGCCACCACCACTCCGGTGGAGGCGGATGCTTACCTGATTGCCGTGCCGACGCCGTTTAAAGATCGCCACGAGCCGGATATGGTGTTTGTCGAGTCGGCCGCCAAATCCATTGCGCCGACGTTAAAGAAAGGGTCGCTGGTGATCCTCGAGTCCACCTCACCGGTCGGGTCGACCGAACAGATGGCCGAGTGGCTGGCGGAGATGCGCCCGGATCTTAGCTTCCCCCAGCAGGTGGGTGAAGCGGCGGACGTGAATATCGCCTACTGCCCGGAGCGGGTATTGCCCGGTCAGGTGATGGTCGAGCTGATTAAAAACGACCGTGTTATCGGCGGCATGTCGCCGGTCTGCTCCGCTCGCGCCAGCGAGCTGTATAAAATCTTCCTTGAAGGCGAATGCGTGGTGACCAACTCGCGCACCGCCGAGATGTGCAAGCTGACGGAAAACAGCTTCCGCGACGTCAACATCGCTTTTGCCAACGAACTGTCGCTGATTTGCGCCGACCAGGGGATTAACGTCTGGGAGCTGATCCGCCTGGCGAACCGCCATCCGCGCGTCAATATCCTGCAGCCGGGCCCGGGTGTTGGCGGCCACTGTATCGCCGTCGACCCATGGTTTATCGTGGCGCAAAACCCGCAGCAGGCGCGTCTGATCCGCACCGCTCGCGAGGTCAACGACCACAAGCCGGAATGGGTTATCGAACAGGTGAAAGCGCAGGTGGCGGACTGCCTGAATGCCACCAACAAGCGGGCCAGCGAACTGACGATCGCCTGTTTTGGCCTCGCTTTTAAACCGAATATTGACGACCTGCGCGAAAGTCCGGCGATGGAAATTGCCGCGCAGATTGCCCGCTGGCACAGCGGCACGACCCAGGTGGTTGAGCCCAACATTCACGCGCTGCCGAAGAAACTCGATGGACTGTGTACGCTGGCGACCCTTGAGGCGGCGCTGGCCAGCGCCGAGGTGCTGGTGATGTTGGTCGATCATAACCAATTTAAAGCCGTTAGCGGCGATAGCGTCACCCAGGCGTTTATCGTCGACACCAAAGGAGTGTGGCGGTGAGAACCATTCTGGTCACCGGCGGCGCGGGCTTCATTGGTTCGGCGGTAGTGCGGGAGATTATCCAGCACACCGCCGATCGCGTGGTGGTGGTGGATAAACTGACCTACGCCGGCAATTTAATGTCGCTGGCGCCGGTGGCGCAGGATGCGCGTTTCGCCTTTGAACAGGTGGATATCTGCGACCGCGCCGAGCTGGATCGCATTTTTCGTCAGCATCAACCGGATACGGTGATGCACCTGGCGGCGGAAAGCCATGTCGATCGTTCGATTGACGGCCCGGCGGCGTTTATCGAGACCAATATCGTGGGCACCTATACGCTGCTGGAGGCGGCCCGTAGCTGGTGGAATACCCTGGCTACGGCGCAAAAATCGGCGTTTCGCTTCCATCACATCTCCACCGATGAAGTGTATGGCGATCTGCACGGCAGCGATGATTTCTTTACCGAGACCACGCCCTATGCGCCAAGCAGCCCCTATTCGGCTTCGAAAGCCAGCAGCGACCACCTGGTGCGCGCCTGGCTGCGAACCTATGGCCTGCCGACGCTTATCACCAACTGCTCAAATAACTACGGCCCGTATCACTTTCCCGAGAAGCTGATCCCGCTGACGATCCTTAACGCGCTGGCGGGCAAGCCACTGCCGGTGTATGGCAATGGACAACAGATCCGCGACTGGCTGTACGTGGAAGATCACGCCAGAGCGCTGTATCTGGTGGCGACCCGCGGCGAACCGGGCGAAACTTACAATATCGGCGGTCATAACGAACGTAAAAATATCGAGGTGGTGGAAACCATTTGTCAGCTGCTGGAAGAGCTGGCGCCGGATAAGCCGCAGGGCGTGGCGCACTATCGCGATCTGATCGCCTTCGTTGCCGATCGTCCGGGCCACGATCTGCGCTATGCCATTGATGCCTCGAAGATTGCCCGCGAGCTGGGCTGGACGCCGGCAGAGACTTTCACCTCCGGTATGCATAAGACCGTGGCGTGGTATCTGGCGAACGAGGCCTGGTGGCGTCAGGTTCAGGACGGAAGCTATCAGGGCGAGCGTCTTGGGCTGCAAAGCTAATCATCTCTGGGGGGAATGATGAAAGGTATTATTCTGGCGGGCGGTTCCGGAACGCGGCTACATCCCATCACCCGCGGCGTATCGAAGCAGCTGTTGCCGATCTACGATAAGCCGATGATCTACTACCCGCTGTCGGTATTAATGCTGGCCGGGATCCGTGAGATCCTGATTATCACCACGCCGGAAGACCTACGTGATTTCCAGCGCCTGCTCGGCGATGGCTCAGAGTTTGGCATTGCGCTGCACTATGCCGTACAGCCGACGCCGGATGGTTTAGCCCAGGCGTTTATCATCGGTGAAGCCTTTCTTAACGGCGAACCGGCGTGTCTGGTGTTAGGCGACAATATCTTCTTCGGCCAAAGCTTTAGCCCGAAGCTGCGCAGTGTCGCTGCCCGCACGGAAGGGGCGACGATTTTTGGCTATCAGGTGATGGATCCTGAGCGCTTTGGCGTGGTGGAGTTTGATGATAACTTCCGTGCGCTATCGCTGGAAGAGAAGCCGAAGCAGCCGAAGTCGAACTGGGCGGTCACCGGTCTCTATTTCTACGATGGCAAGGTGACGGAGTATGCCAAACGGGTCAAACCATCCGAGCGCGGCGAGCTGGAAATCACCTCCATCAACCAGATGTATCTGGAGGATGGCGCATTGACCGTCGAACTGCTTGGACGCGGCTTTGCCTGGCTGGACACCGGCACCCACGATAGCCTGATCGAGGCCAGCATGTTCGTGCAGACCGTCGAGAAGCGCCAGGGCTTTAAAATCGCCTGTCTGGAAGAGATCGGCTGGCGTAACGGCTGGCTGGACGACGACGGCGTCAAACGTGCGGCGAAGCGGCTGGAAAAAACCGGCTACGGCCAATATCTGCTGGATCTGCTCCGTGCCCGTCCGCGCCAGTATTGACCCCCTGGAGTGGGAGAACCGCTTCTTTGCCGTGAACAGCGCGATCGTGCGCTTTGACGAGCACGCGCCGCGGCTGACGCCTGAGGCGCTGGCGGGGTGGTCGCGAGTGCAGGCGAAGATCGCCGCCAGCGACACCGTCCGGCTGGACGCGCTGCAGCGGCTGGGTTTTCAGCTGGTGGAAGGTGAGGTCGATCTGGCGCTGCCGGTGGGCAGCCCTGCAGATGCCGGCGCAGACGTCGCCGTGGAAGCGGATATTGCGCCGCTGCGCGAGCAGGCGGCGCAGGCATTTGCCATGAGCCGCTTTCGCGCGCCCTGGTACGCTGCCGACGCCAGCGGCCGCTTCTATGCCCAGTGGATTGAAAATGCGGTGCGCGGCACTTTCGATCATCAGTGCCTGATTTACCGCCATCCTGAGGGCGATATTCGCGCCTTTGTCTCCCTGCGGCAGATCACTGCGACCGAAGCGCGTATCGGCCTGCTGGCCGGACGCGGCGCCGGGGCGCAGTTGATGCAGGCGGCGCGGTACTGGGCCGCCTCGCGCGGACTTTCTACACTGCGGGTGGCGACCCAGATGGGCAACACCGCCGCGCTTAAACGTTATATTCTCAGCGGTGCTAACGTGGAAAGCACCGCCTACTGGCTATACAGGTGACCCCCATGATCCCATTTAACGCGCCGCCGGTGGTTGGAACCGAGCTTGATTACATGCAGTCTGCGATGAACAGCGGCAAGCTGTGCGGCGACGGCGGCTTTACGCGCCGCTGCCAGCAGTGGATGGAGCAGCGATTTGGCACGGCAAAAGCGCTACTGACCCCTTCCTGCACGGCTTCGCTGGAGATGGCCGCGCTGCTGCTGGATATCCAGCCGGGCGACGAAGTGATTATGCCCAGCTATACCTTTGTCTCCACCGCCAACGCCTTTGTGCTGCGCGGGGCGAAAATCGTCTTCGTTGATATCCGTCGCGATACGATGAATATCGACGAAACGCTCATCGAAGCCGCCATCACCGATAAAACCCGGGCGATTGTCCCGGTGCATTATGCCGGCGTAGCCTGCGAGATGGACACCATCATGGCCATCGCCGACAAATACAACCTGTTTGTGGTGGAAGACGCCGCACAGGGGGTGATGTCCACCTACAAGGGGCGCGCGCTGGGCACCATCGGCCATATCGGCTGCTTCAGCTTCCATGAAACCAAAAACTACACCGCCGGCGGTGAGGGCGGGGCGACGCTGATCAACGATCGCACGCTGGTGGAACGCGCGGAGATTATTCGCGAAAAAGGCACCAACCGCAGCCAGTTCTTTCGCGGCCTGGTGGATAAATATACCTGGCGGGACATTGGCTCCAGCTATCTGATGTCCGACCTGCAGGCCGCCTATCTGTGGGCGCAGCTGGAAGCGGCGGAGCGCATCAACCAGCAGCGCCTGGCCCTGTGGCAGAACTACTATGATGCGCTGCTGCCGCTGGCGCGCGCCGGGCGTATCGAACTGCCGACGGTTCCGGCCGACTGCGGGCAAAACGCGCACATGTTCTACATTAAGCTGCGTGATATCGAGGATCGCAGCAGACTGATCGCCTGGCTGAAAGAGGCGGAGATCCTCGCGGTATTCCATTACATTCCCCTGCACAGCTGCCCGGCAGGCGAACAGTTCGGCGAATTCCGCGGTGAAGACCGCTACACCACTCAGGAGAGCGAGCGTCTGGTACGCCTGCCGCTGTTTTACAATCTGTCTGTGGTGAACCAGCGGACGGTGATTAACTCGCTGCTGAGCTACTTCTCCTGATATGTCGTTAGCAAAAGCCTCACTGTGGACGGCGGCATCGACGCTGGTCAAAATCGGCGCCGGTCTGTTGGTCGTCAAGCTGCTGGCCGTCTCGTTTGGGCCGGCGGGCGTTGGCCAGGCCGGTAACTTCCGGCAACTGGTCACCGTACTCGGCGTGCTGGCCGGGGCCGGGATATTTAATGGCGTCACGAAGCTGGTGGCGCAGCATCACGACGATCCCCCGCGCCTGAAGCAGGTGGTGGGCACCTCGTCGGCGATGGTGCTTGGCTTTTCCACCCTGCTGGCGCTGGTATTTTTACTGGCGGCGGCGCCGATAAGCCAGGGGCTGTTCGGCCATACGCACTATCAGGGGCTGGTACGCCTGGTGGCGCTGGTGCAGATGGGGATCGCCTGGGCGAATTTCCTGCTGGCGCTGATGAAAGGCTTTCGCGATGCGGCGGGTAACGCCTTCTCGCTGATTGCCGGGAGCCTGATCGGCGTGGCGGCTTACTATGCCTGTTACGTGCTGGGCGGCTATCAGGGCGCGCTGCTGGGGCTGGCGTTAGTTCCAGCGCTGGTGGTGGTCCCGGCGGGTATTATGCTCTGGCGGCGGGGTAATATCCCGCTGAGCGCCCTGCGTCCGCGCTGGGATAACGGTCTGGCGGGACAGCTATCGAAATTTACCCTGATGGCGCTGATAACCTCAGTGACCCTGCCGGTAGCCTATGTGATGATGCGTAATCTGCTGGCGGCGCATTATGGCTGGGAGGCGGTCGGGATCTGGCAGGGGGTGAGCAGCATCTCCGATGCCTACCTGCAGTTTATTACCGCCTCGTTTAGCGTCTATCTGCTGCCGACGCTGTCGCGGCTGAGCGCCAAAACGGATATCACCCGCGAGATTGGCAAGTCGCTGAAATTCGTCCTGCCGGCAGTAGCGGCGGCGAGCCTGACGGTCTGGCTGCTGCGCGATTTTGCCATCTGGCTGCTGTTTTCCGATCGCTTTACCGCGATGCGCGACCTGTTCGCCTGGCAGTTGGTGGGCGATGTTTTAAAAGTTGGCGCTTACGTCTACGGCTATCTGGTGATCGCCAAAGCGTCGCTGCGTTTTTATATTCTGACGGAAATCAGCCAGTTCGCACTGCTGACCGCATTCTCACACTGGCTTATACCGGCGCACGGCGCGGTTGGCGCGGCGCAGGCATATATGGCCACTTATATTGTTTATTTCGCCCTTTGTAGTGGCGTGTTTTTACTCTGGCGTAAACGGGCATGACAGCACTGATACATGTACTGGGATCGGATATCCCGCATCATAACCAGACCGTACTGCGGTTCTTTAACGACGAACTGGCCGCCGACCCGCAGGCCAGGAGATTTATGATCGTCGGTGATGAGGCCAGCGTGCGTGATGGGTATCCGGCGCTGGATGTCACCTGTTATCCGGGGAAAAAGGCGCTGGCGCAGGCAGTGATTGCTACCGCGAAAGCCAACCGCCAGCAGCGCTTTTTCTTCCACGGCCAGTTCAATACCGGGCTGTGGCTGGCGCTGTTGAGCGGCGGCATCCGCCCGTCGCAGTTTAACTGGCATATCTGGGGGGCGGATCTGTATGAAAATTCTGCCAGCCTGAAGTTTCGCCTGTTCTATCCGCTGCGCCGTATGGCGCAGGGGCGGGTAGGGCGCGTTTTCGCCACCCGCGGCGATCTCAGCTGGTTCGCTAACCGCCATCCGCGCGTCCCGGGGGAGCTGCTCTACTTCCCGACCCGTATGGATCCGGCGCTGAATACCCTGGCCGATAACGCTCCGCGCGGTGATACCCTGACTATTCTGGTCGGCAACTCCGGGGATCGCAGCAATGAACATATTGCCGCGCTGAAGGCAATCCATCAGCAGTTTGGCGATACGGTAAACGTCATCGTGCCGATGGGCTATCCAGCGAATAACGACGCCTATATCAATGAGGTTCGCGAGGCGGGGGCGGCGCTGTTTAGCGGTGAGCATCTGCAGATCCTCAGCGAGAAGCTGGAGTTTCATGATTATCTGGCGCTGCTGCGCCGCTGCGATCTGGGCTATTTTCTGTTTGCCCGCCAGCAGGGGATCGGCACCCTGTGTCTGCTGATTCAGGCGGGCATCCCCTGCGTGCTCAATCGGGAAAACCCGTTCTGGCAGGATATGGCCGAGCAGCATGTGCCGGTGCTGTTCACCAGCGACGCACTGGACGTCAGCGTGGTGCGCGAAGCGCAGCGTCAGCTGGCGAGCGTGGATAAATCCGCTATCGCCTTCTTCCGGCCGAACTATCTGACGGGCTGGCGGCGGGCGCTACGGTTAGCGGCGGAGGGGCAGGCATGACGTTAATGCAATTTAGCGGGCTGCTGGTGGTCTGGCTGCTGTCGACGCTGTTCATCGCCACCGCCACCTGGTTTGAGTTCCGTCGGGTACGCTTTAACTTCAACGTTTTTTTCTCGTTGCTGTTTCTGCTGACCTTTTTCTTCGGCTTCCCGCTGACCAGTATTCTGGTGTTCCGCTTTGACGTCAGCGTGGCGCCGCCGGAGATTTTGCTGCAGACGCTGCTGATCGCGGTGTGCTTCTACGCAGTCTACTACGTGACCTATAAAACGCGGCTGCGTTCGGCATCGCGTGAGGTTGCGCATCGCCCGCTGTTTACCATGAACCGGGTGGAAACCCATCTGGCGTGGGGCATTTTGATGGGGCTGGCGCTGCTGTGCGTCGGCATCTTCTTCGCCCACAACGGTTTCCTGCTGTTTAAGCTCAACTCCTACAGCCAGATTTTCTCTGCTGAAGTGTCCGGCGTGGCGTTGAAGCGCTTCTTTTACTTCTTTATTCCGGCGATGCTGGTGGTCTATTTTCTGCGCCAGGATTATAAGGCGTGGATCTTCTTCCTCGTCAGCACGGTGGCCTTTGGTTTGCTGACCTACGCCATCGTCGGCGGGACGCGCGCCAATATTATCATCGCCTTCGCCATCTTTCTGTTCATCGGTATTATTCGCGGCTGGATCAGCCTGTGGATGCTGGCGGCGGCGGGTGTGCTGGGTATTGTCGGCATGTTCTGGCTGGCGCTGAAGCGCTACGGGATGAACGTCAGCGGAGACGAAGCGTTTTATACCTTTCTGTATCTCACGCGCGACACCTTCTCACCGTGGGAGAACCTGGCGCTGCTGCTGCAGAACTACGACAAGATCGATTTCCAGGGGCTGGCGCCGATGATCCGCGATTTCTACGTCTTTATCCCCAGCTGGATGTGGCACGGTCGCCCGACGATGGTGCTCAATACCGCCAACTACTTTACCTGGGAAGTATTAAACAACCATTCGGGGCTGGCGATTTCGCCGACGCTGATTGGCTCGCTGGTGGTGATGGGCGGCGTCTGGTTCGTACCGCTGGGCGCCGTGGCGGTAGGGTTGATTATTAAATGGTTCGACTGGCTGTATGAGCTGGGCAACCGGGAGAGCAATCGCTATAAAGCGGCTATCCTGCACAGTTTCTGTTTCGGCGCTATCTTCAACATGATAGTGCTGGCGCGCGAGGGGCTGGATTCGTTCGGCTCCCGCGTGGTGTTTTTCCTCGTGATCTTTGGTATCTGCTTGCTGGCGGCGAAACTGCTGTACTGGTTCCTGGATAGCGTGGGACTGATTCATAAGCGCGTAAAACCGCTTTCGCAACCGCAAGTCTGAGAAGGATGGACATGACTGGGACCATTTCCGCGCCGTTGTACCTGTTAAGAGGGCTGCAGCTTATAGGCTGGCGCGATATGCCGCACGCTCTGGATTATTTGTTTGCCGATGGCGTTCTCCGCGAGGGGACGCTGGTGGCCATTAATGCTGAGAAAATGCTGGCCGTAGAGGATAACCCGGAGGTACGGGCGCTGATTGAGGCGGCGGAGTTTAAATATGCCGATGGCATCAGCGTGGTGCGTTCGCTGCGCAAAAAATACCCGCAGGCCCAGGTATCCCGCGTCGCCGGGGCCGATCTCTGGGAAGCGTTAATGCAGCGCGCCGGCGCTGAAGGGACACCGGTGTTTTTGGTTGGTGGTAAACCTGAGGTCCTGGCGCAGACAGAATCCAGGCTGCGTCAGCGCTGGCAGGTGAACATCGTCGGCAGCCAGGACGGTTATTTCACCCCTGAGCAACGCCAGGCATTGTTCGAACGCATTCGCGACAGCGGGGCGAAAATCGTCACCGTCGCGATGGGGTCGCCGCGCCAGGAGATCTTTATGCGCGACTGCCGGCGCCTGTATCCGCACGCGCTGTATATGGGCGTCGGCGGCACTTACGATGTTTTTACCGGGCACGTCCATCGGGCGCCGAAGTTCTGGCAGGATCTGGGGCTGGAGTGGTTCTATCGCCTGCTTTTGCAGCCGAGCCGTATCAAAAGACAGTTCCGTCTGCTGCGCTATTTACGTTGGCATTATTCCGGTAAGCTCTGATATTCCACTGCAACCAGGCGAGTTTGCATACATATTCTGTGTAATCTCTTCACTCGCCTGATACTTTATTTGCCATTTCCGCAAAATTAATTAACCATTCGCAGGCTTCATACGCGCCGGGGAGACCTGCGCGTCGGCAAGGCTATGGTTTCAGTTAATAACAATAACCGGGAGTACCCGGAATACGGCAAACACAAGAGGATATATGACTGAGAAAAAAGCGGAGCTCCAGCGTGGACTGGAGGCCCGGCATATTGAACTGATCGCCCTTGGCGGGACGATTGGCGTGGGGTTGTTTATGGGGGCGGCCAGTACCTTGAAATGGGCTGGGCCTTCCGTGCTGCTGGCGTACATTATCGCTGGCCTGTTCGTCTTTTTCATTATGCGCTCAATGGGCGAAATGCTGTTCCTTGAGCCTGTCACAGGCTCCTTCGCGGTGTATGCGCATCGCTATATGAGCCCCTTCTTCGGCTATCTGACCGCGTGGTCCTACTGGTTTATGTGGATGGCGGTGGGGATCTCGGAGATTACCGCCATCGGGGTCTATGTGCAGTTCTGGTTCCCGGAGATGGCGCAGTGGATCCCGGCGTTGATTGCCGTGGGGCTGGTGGCGTTGGCTAACCTCGCGGCGGTCCGGCTATACGGTGAAATCGAGTTCTGGTTCGCCATGATAAAAGTGACCACCATTATCGTGATGATCGTCGTGGGTCTGGGCGTCATTTTCTTCGGCTTTGGCAACGGCGGCCACTCCATCGGTTTTGGTAATCTCACCGAACATGGTGGTTTCTTTGCCGGCGGCTGGAAGGGCTTCCTGACGGCGCTGTGTATCGTGGTCGCGTCCTATCAGGGGGTGGAGCTCATCGGCATTACCGCAGGTGAAGCGAAAAACCCGCAGGTGACGCTGCGCAGCGCGGTGGGCAAAGTGCTGTGGCGGATCCTGATTTTCTACGTCGGCGCGATTTTTGTTATCGTCACTATCTTCCCGTGGGATCAAATCGGCTCCAACGGCAGCCCGTTCGTACTGACATTTGCCAAAATCGGTATTACCGCGGCGGCGGGAATTATCAACTTCGTGGTGCTGACGGCAGCGCTTTCCGGCTGCAACAGCGGAATGTACAGCTGCGGACGTATGCTGTACGCCCTGGCGAAGAACCGTCAGCTGCCGGCGGCGATCGGTAAGGTATCGCGCAACGGCGTTCCGTCCGTCGGTGTGGCGCTGTCGATTCTGATCCTGCTGGTGGGCTCCTGCCTGAATTACATTATTCCTAATCCGCAGCGGGTGTTCGTCTATGTCTATAGCGCCAGCGTCCTGCCGGGGATGGTGCCCTGGTTTGTGATCCTGATTAGTCAGCTGCGTTTCCGTCGCGTGCATCAGGCGGCGATTGCCAGCCATCCGTTCCGTTCGCTGCTGTTTCCGTGGGCCAACTATTTCACGATGGCCTTCCTGATCTGCGTGCTGGTCGGGATGGGACTGAATGATGAAACCCGGATGTCGCTCTTCGTCGGCATTATTTTTCTGGCCGCCGTCACCCTGATTTATAAGGTGTTTGGCCTCGGAAGACAGGGGCAAGTCAATAATACGGCTGAATAACCGTCAAAACGAACAAAGCATGAGCAAACGATAATTTTCTTTAAAAAGGCACTAGACAGCGGGGTAGGAAGTCCGTATTATCCGACCCCGCAACGGCGCTAAGCGCCCGTAGCTCAGCTGGATAGAGCGCTGCCCTCCGGAGGCAGAGGTCTCAGGTTCGAATCCTGTCGGGCGCACCATTAACCCGGTGCTGGAGCTGCGGTGGTTTTAATACCGCGTAAAGGTTTGCAGTGGTGGCTATAGCTCAGTTGGTAGAGCCCTGGATTGTGATTCCAGTTGTCGTGGGTTCGAATCCCATTAGCCACCCCATTATTTGATAGAGTTGTGAATTTGCGAAGGTGGCGGAATTGGTAGACGCGCTAGCTTCAGGTGTTAGTGTTCTTACGGACGTGGGGGTTCAAGTCCCCCCCCTCGCACCACGACTTTAACGAATTGAACTAAAAATTCAAAAAGCAGTATTTCGGCGAGTAGCGCAGCTTGGTAGCGCAACTGGTTTGGGACCAGTGGGTCGGAGGTTCGAATCCTCTCTCGCCGACCAATTTTGAACCCCGCTTCGGCGGGGTTTTTTGTTTTCTGCTACCGTCCGCCATCTCTTATTTCTCTGATCTTGCTGATAAAAAATCTTCTCTTTGCTTAAGAATACGCGTCAGGAAAACTCTCAATTCATCACTGTGGTAGATGCAATTTCCCCGGATCCTGTGCGATAATAACCGGGTAGATGCTCATTCCATCTCTTATGTTCGCCTTCGTGCCTCATAAACTCCGGAATGATGCAGAGCCGTTCTTACGGTGCTTATCGTCCACTGACAGATGTCGCATTTATGCCTCATCAAACACCATGGACATTACGTTGAGTGAAGCACCCAATTTGTTGTCAAACAGACCTGTTTTAACGCCTGCCCTGATTTCAGCGCAGGCGTTTTTTTCTTTCGGGGATCCGTCAATGTGAAGGCGGGGGAGAAGGGCTATCGCCCCGCAGGAGGCGATAGCCATGCCAGGTTATGGCTGAGGATTATTCTGCAGCGTCAGCAGCAGTCCATCTCGGCGCATAGCGGCGGCTTCTTCCGGCTGATGCAGGCGGTCCAGGACATCCGCCAGCCAGGCGTAATCAAAGGCATCCGGACGCTGCTTAAGCGCGGCGCGGAAGGCGATGCTGGCCTCCTGCCATTCGCCGTGCCGCATCAGCGACTGGCCCAGGGTGCTCCACAGCAGCGGACGGTCGCCAACGGCTTTGATCTGCTGGCGCAGCACTTTCTCAAGCTGTTCCGGGTTATTGGTCTTCAGACGCGGGATCGGCATCACCAGACGGTCATCATACTGTTTCTTCAGACCATCAATGATAATTTGCTGCGCGGTATCGTGATCGTCGCTCTCGATGAGGCGCTCGGCCATCGCTACCTGCAGCGGCACCAGCGCCCGCGTTTTACGGCTCTGGTTGCGCCACCATTCGCGTAGTCCTTCGCTGCCGCCATCGGCCAGCGCTTTATCCATCAGGCCAACCCAGGCCAGCTGTTCCAGCGCCGCGCGGTGCGCTTCATCGCCGACGTTAGCTTTCGCCATCGACGGAATGATGTCCAGCAGCGACTGCCAGGCGCCGGTGCGGGTGTATGCCTGTTCGGCGAGGCGCAGCACTTCCGGATGACGCGGGGTAATTTCCAGCAGCTTATCGATGCCATGGCGCGCGGCGTGATTTTCATTACGCGCCAGCTGCAGGCGAACGCGAGTGATTTCCACCGGGATCAGGTCATCGCCCGCCAGCTCGGTGGCGCGCTCCAGATGCTGGTTGGCCCGCGCTTCATCGCCGCGCTGCTGGGCCGCTTCCGCCGCCAGCAGATAGTTCACCACCGGCTGTTCGGCGTGATCGGCATTTTTCGCCATCAGCTTCTCAACCTGCTGGTAATCACCTTCCGCCAGCTTAAGCAGCGCCTGCTCGGTTTGCTTACGCGCGCGACGGCGTTTACGGCCGACAAACCAGCCGCGCGTATGCGCCCCGGTGCGGAAAATGCGGCGCAGCAGCCATTCAATGGCGAACAGCACCACCATGGCGAGGATCAGGATGATCACCAGCCCGGTCACGCTGGTCTCGATATTGTAATTATCGGTCTGGATCAGGACGTAGCCCTGATGCCCGGCGATCATCGGGCCAAGCACGATCCCGGCGATCAACAGTGCGAAGAGTAAAAGAATTTTCAGCATGCGTTACTCTCCTTGCGGCGCAGCGGGGGCGGCCGGCGCAGCAGGTGCGGGCGAAGGCGCGCCGCCCGCGGTAATGGCAGGCTGCGCCATCAGGTTGCGCACTCGGGTCTGCATTAGTTTTTCCAGCAACGCCTGGCTCTGCAGCGTTTCCGGCACCGTCATGGTAATGCTTTGCTGACTGAGCTTATCCACCTCGTCGAGGAAGGCTTTGGTGGTGGCGTCATCGGTATCATAATAGGCGCGTACCCAGGTCGAGACGTTATCCAGCGACTGTTTCCAGGTCTCTTCCTGATGGCGCGGAACTGCCTGCGCGGCGACCAGCAGGCGAGAGCGAATATTTTCCCGCAGATAGATATCCTGATTCGGCGCCAGCAGCGGGACCGCCGTTTCATCGCGGCGGCGCACGGTGATAAAGCTGTCCATAAAGTTCTGCCAGCTTTTCTGCAGGTTGACGCGCCATTCGCTGATAGAGCTGGAAAGCTCATCGCTATCAGCGTCCATCGGCGAATCGTCATCGTTATTATCGGCCAGCCGCAGGTTATCGATTTGATTCGCCAGCTGATTAACCTTGAGGATCATGCCGTCATAGTCCACCTGGCTTACCGCGGAGAGGGTGGCGATGTCGTCGGTGATCGCCCGGCGGGCGCCGATGAGGCTTGGGTCGTTCATGTCGGCGAGGCTGGCGTCAGCGCTTTTCAGCAGCGCGGCGGCGGTGGTGACATCCTGATCGCTCCACAGCTTACGTCCCGCCAGCTTGACGAGGAAGTCGGCCTGGGCCAGCAGCCAGGTTTTGGCATCGCTACCGGAAATCACCGCCACTTTTTGCTGCAGCTCATCCAACTGTTTGGCCAGCGTCTCCTGCTGGTGTTTGGCTTCGTTTAGCTGGTCGGCCTGCTGTTTGATAACACCTTCCAGTTCACTTTTTTGATTTTCCTGCGCTTTTTGCAGCGCCGCGACCTGGCTTGCTAATTCAGAGGTAGTTGCGTTTTGCCGCGTGGCCTGTTGTTTGTTCAGGCCATACAGGCCGATGCCGGCGGCTATCGCAATGGCGATAGCGATCGCGCTGAGCGCCAGGCTGGTTTTATTGCCTGCCTTCTTCTTCTCAGTGTTCTCTGGCTGTGGTGTGGTCTCCACGGCCTCCCTGGTCTCTTCAACCACGGCGGATTGATTTTGTTGTTCCGTCATTATGGCTTCCAATGTTGAGAGTTATTGTAATGCGCGTAGCAGCGCATCGTTGTCGGCGCTATCGGCAACCTGAATCTCCTGCCAGCCCAGTTCACGGGCCTGAAGGGCCAGACGTTCGCTGACAACGACAACGCGGCAGTGCAGGAGCCACTGTTCGCGATACCATTGCGGTATTAACGACCATAGCTGCTGCAGCATCTCGCCGCTGGTGACCACCAGCGTGGTGACTCCGCGAGATTGCCAGCGCATCGCTTCTTCTGCGCCATCGTAATGTTTTGCACTACGTTGATAACATTCACAAAATGTGACCCTGGCGCCGCGCTCGGTCAGCGTCGCGCCTAAGAGTTCCCGCCCGCCATTGCCGCGTAGGATCAGCGCATTTTTCCCGGCAATGTTTTGTAATTCAGGTAATTGTAGCAAGACTTCGCTAATTTCCCGATCTAACGGGTAATGGATATGCTGCCCACTGACCGTATGCAGGGCCAGCGCCGTCGTGCGGCCAATGGCAAAATAGCGCGGAGAAGTGGGCCAGGGCAGGCCCTGCTGCTGCAGACGGGCATGGGCGAATTCCACCGCATGCTGGGATAGCGCAAATAGCAGATCGTCGGGCCCCAGTCGGGCAAGCGCATCGCCCAGCGCGGGAAGCTCCCTGCCAGGCGTAAATTCTATCAGCGGAAAGCTCCAGGCCACGCGTCCCATGGCCCGCAGACGGCTGACCAGCGCTTCTCCTTGCGGTAGTGGACGAGTGACCAGGATGCTCATCGCGGGGCTTCTCCATCATAAACCGCCGCGAGAATCTCGCGGGCGCCATTATCCAGAAGCTCTTCCGCCAGCGAGATGCCGAGGGCTTCCGCTTGTTCCGCTGGCCCGCGTCGTTCGCCGCGCACCAGCTGTGAACCATCCGGAGCGCCAACCAGCGCCCGCAGCCACAGTTCCCCGTCCTTCAGTTCCGCATAGCTGCCGATCGGCACCTGGCAGCCGCCTTCGAGGCGGGTGTTCATCGCCCGCTCGGCGCGCACGCGCACCGCCGTTTCCGTATGGTTGAGAGGCGCTAACAGCCCCCGGGTCCATGCATCATCAAGACGGCATTCGATGCCGACCGCGCCCTGGCCGACCGCCGGCAGAGATTGCTCAGGCGACAGCGGCTGGCGAATACGCGCTTCCAGCTGCAGGCGCTTCAGGCCGGCGGCGGCGAGGATGATGGCGTCGTACTCGCCGTTATCCAGCTTACTCAGCCGGGTACCGACGTTACCGCGCAGAGAGCGGATCGCCAGGTCCGGACGGGTGGCGGCCAGCTGGCACTGACGGCGTAAACTTGACGTGCCAACGACGCTGCCGGCCGGCAGTTCGTCAATCGAGGCATAGCGATTGGAGACAAACGCGTCGCGCGGATCGTCGCGCTCGCAGATAGTCACCAGCCCCAGGCCCTCCGGGAATTCCACCGGCACATCTTTCATCGAATGGACGGCGATATCGGCGCGCCCTTCGAGCATGGCGAGCTCTAACTCTTTCACAAATAAGCCTTTTCCCCCCACCTTTGCCAGCGGAGTATCAAGGATGATATCCCCGCGCGTGACCATCGGCACCAGCTCGACCTTCAGTCCGGGATGCGCTTGTTCCAGGCGCGCTTTAACATACTGCGCCTGCCATAGCGCAAGCGGGCTTTGCCGTGTGGCAATTTTCAAAACTTTGTCTAACATGCTTGTTACCGTCATTATCGACCACTATCCATCCTAACATTGTTGTCTTACGGATGTTAGTTTTCACGGTTTATGTGGGAGGTGGCTCCGGCCCACTCTTTTTTAACCTTTCATGCGCGTGGCGGTTGCCGGAGGCGTAGTGAGGAATTTACAGGTAATAAACGGTGCTACACTTGTATGTAGCGCATCTTTCTTTACGGTCAATGAGCAAGGTGTTAAATTGATCACGTTTTAAACCATTTGTCAGTCCGCTGCTCATCACAACCACACCGACGACGAATGGTGACGGTTTTTGTTGAAATACTGAAATCCTCCGTACTATTGTACCTCGGGTTTTTGAACATCAGGCGATATGTCTTGTACCTCTATATTGAGACACTGAAACAGAGACTGGATGCCATCAACCAATTGCGCGTGGATCGCGCGCTTGCTGCCATGGGACCCGCTTTCCAGCAGGTTTACAGTCTACTGCCAACGTTATTACATTATCATCACCCGCTGATGCCGGGTTACCTTGACGGTAACGTTCCCCGTGGCATTTGCCTCTACACGCCTGATGAAACCCAACGCCACTATCTTGAAGAACTGGAACTGCATCGCGGTATGCAGACTCAGGAGCCGCCGAAAGGCGAGCTGCCGATCACCGGCGTCTACTCGATGGGCAGTACTTCCTCCGTCGGCCAGAGCTGCTCTTCCGATCTTGATATCTGGGTATGTCACCAGGCCTGGCTGGATAGCGAAGAGCGCCAGCTGCTGCAGCGAAAATGCAGCCTGCTTGAGAGCTGGGCTGCCTCGCTCGGCGTGGAAGTCAGCTTCTTCCTGATCGACGAAAACCGTTTCCGTCATAACGAAAGCGGTAGCCTCGGCGGCGAAGACTGCGGTTCGACCCAGCATATCCTGTTGCTTGATGAGTTCTACCGCACCGCGGTGCGCCTCGCCGGCAAGCGTATTCTGTGGAATATGGTGCCGTGCGATGAAGAAGAGCATTACGATGATTACGTGATGGGGCTGTATGCCCAGGGCGTGCTGACGCCTAACGAATGGCTCGATCTCGGCGGCCTCAGTTCGCTGTCGGCGGAAGAGTACTTCGGCGCCAGCCTGTGGCAGCTGTATAAAAGTATCGACTCCCCCTATAAAGCGGTGCTGAAAACGCTGCTGCTGGAAGCCTACTCTTGGGAATACCCCAATAACCGCCTGTTAGCGAAAGATATCAAACAGCGTCTGCACGACGGGGAGATTGTCTCCTTCGGCCTCGACCCGTACTGCATGATGCTGGAGCGCGTGACCACCTATCTGCAGGCCATCGAAGATGAAACCCGCCTCGACCTGGTGCGCCGCTGCTTCTACCTGAAAGTTTGTGAAAAACTCAGCCGCGAACGCGCCTGCGTCGGCTGGCGTCGCGAAGTCGTCAGCCAGTTGGTGAATGCCTGGGGCTGGGACGAAAAGCGTCTGATGATGCTCGACAACCGCGCCAACTGGAAAATCGATGAAGTGCGCAAGGCGCACAACGAACTGCTCGACGCCATGATGCAGAGCTATCGTAATCTGATCCGCTTCGCGCGGCGCAATAACCTTAGCGTCTCCGCCAGCCCGCAGGATATTGGCGTGCTGACCCGTAAGCTGTATGCGGCCTTTGAAGCGCTGCCGGGGAAAGTGACGCTGGTAAACCCGCAAATTTCGCCGGATCTGTCGGAACCGAACCTGACCTTTATCCACGTGCCGCCGGGCCGCGCCAACCGTACCGGTTGGTATCTGTACAACCGCGCGCCGGACATGGAATCGATCATCAGCCATCAGCCGCTGGAATATAACCGTTATCTTAATAAGCTGGTGGCCTGGGCCTGGTTTAACGGCCTGCTGACCTCACGCACCCGCCTGTTTATTAAGGGCAACGGCATCGTCGATCTGGCGAAGCTGCAGGAGATGGTGGCTGACGTGTCGCACCACTTCCCGCTGCGCCTGCCGGCGCCGACGCCAAAGGCGCTGTACAGCCCGTGCGAAATCCGCCACCTGGCGATTATCGTCAACCTCGAATATGACCCAACCGCGGCCTTCCGCAACCAGGTGGTGCACTTCGATTTCCGTAAGCTGGATGTTTTCAGCTTCGGCGAAGAGCAAAAATGCCTGATCGGCAGCGTCGACCTGCTGTATCGCAACTCGTGGAACGAAGTGCGTACGCTGCACTTTAACGGCGAACAGGCGATGATCGAGGCGCTGAAAACGATCCTCGGCAAAATGCACCAGGACGCCGCGCCGCCGGACAGCGTGGAGGTGTTCTGCTATAGCCAGCACCTGCGCGGCCTGATCCGCACCCGCGTGCAGCAGATGATCTCCGAATGTATCGAACTGCGTCTCTCCAGTACCCGCCAGGATACCGGGCGCTTCAAAGCGCTGCGCGTCTCCGGCCAGACGTGGGGGCTGTTCTTCGAGCGGCTTAACGTTTCGGTGCAGAAGCTGGAAAACGCCATTGAGTTCTACGGCGCTATCTCGCACAACAAGCTGCACGGGCTGTCGGTGCAGGTGGAAACCAATCACGTTAAGCTGCCGGCGGTGGTGGATGGCTTCGCCAGCGAAGGGATTATTCAGTTCTTCTTTGAAGACGCGGATAACAACGACAGCGGCTTTAACATCTATATTCTTGATGAGAGCAACCGCGCCGAGGTCTATCATCACTGCGAGGGCAGTAAAGAGGAGCTGGTGCGCGACGTCAGCCGCTTCTATTCGTCATCGCACGATCGTTTCACCTACGGCTCCAGCTTCATCAACTTCAACCTGCCGCAGTTCTATCAGATTGTCGAAGTAGACGGGCGCACCCAGGTGATCCCTTTCCGCACCCAGGCGATTGCCGCCGCGATACCCACCAGCCAGGACGTTACCGCCTCGCCGGTGCTGCAGCAGCGCTACTCGTAGATTTGGCCCGGATAAGGCGCGATGCGCCGCTATCCGGGAAACACGTCATTAACGGAATTTCACCGTCTCACCGGCCTGCTGGCTCGCCGCCTGCTCCAGCAGATCCCAGAAGGTTTCGCCGCTGCGATCGCAGATCCACTCGTCGCCTTTGAGATCGAAGTGATAGCCGCCCTGTTTGGTGGCCAGCCACACCTGGTGCAGCGGCTCCTGACGGTTAATAATGATTTTGCTGCCGTTTTCAAAGCTGATGGTCAGCACGCCGCCGTTGATTTCGCAGTCGATGTCGCTATCGCCGTCCCAGTCGTCCAGACGTTCTTCGATGGTCATCCACAGGCTATCGGCCAGGCGATGGAATTCACTGTCGTTCATAATTTGATTCTGCTTTTTTGATTTTTGAAGATGGGTCGCAGTATAGCGCGAAACAAAAGCGCGCGCAGTCGGATGCTAAAGGCTTGCTTTTACGTCTTCTCCTGCGATGATAGAAAGCAGAAAGAATGAATCACGGGCAACTATCAATGAAAAACGTTTTTCCTACGCTTGCCGTTTTGTTTGCGATCTTCAGCCTGACCGGCTGTGGTCTGAAAGGGCCTCTCTATTTCCCACCGGCGGACAAAACCGCGCCGCCGCCGACCAAACCGGTTAACCCTGGCATTCAGAGCGCAACGCCGGATCGTAACGATCGTGGCGATACCGGTGGTCCGAGCCAGGTCAATTACTAACGATAACGTTCTGTTCCGCGCAACTGGAGTAGATGATGCAGTTCTCTAAAATGCATGGCCTTGGCAACGATTTTATGGTCGTTGACGCGGTAACGCAGAATGTTTTTTTCTCGCCGGAGCTGATTCGCCGCCTGGCGGATCGCCACCTTGGCGTCGGGTTCGATCAGCTATTGGTCGTCGAACCGCCCTACGATCCGGATCTGGATTTCCACTACCGGATCTTTAACGCCGACGGCAGCGAAGTGTCGCAGTGCGGCAACGGCGCGCGCTGTTTTGCCCGCTTCGTCCGGCTGAAAGGCCTGACCAATAAACGTGATATCCGCGTGAGTACGGCCAACGGGCGTATGGTATTAAGCGTAACGGAAGACGATCTGGTGCGGGTGAACATGGGCGAGCCCAACTTCGAGCCGTCCCAGGTGCCGTTCCGCGCCAACAAAGCGGAAAAGACCTATATCATGCGTGCCGCCGAGCAGACAGTATTGTGCGGCGTGGTGTCCATGGGAAATCCGCACTGCGTCATCCAGGTTGATGATGTGGATACGGCGGCGGTGGAAACTCTCGGCCCGGTGATGGAAAGCCATGAGCGTTTTCCGGAGCGCGCCAATATCGGCTTTATGCAGGTGGTCGGTCGGTCTCATATCCGTCTGCGCGTCTACGAACGCGGCGCGGGGGAAACCCAGGCCTGCGGCAGCGGCGCCTGCGCCGCGGTGGCGGTGGGGATCCAGCAGGGGCTGCTGGCGGAAACGGTACGCGTGGAATTACCCGGCGGTCGTCTTGATATCGCCTGGAAAGGCCCGGGCCAGCCGCTGTTTATGACCGGCCCGGCGGCCCATGTCTATGATGGATTTATTCATTTATGAAACCAATCGGGGAAGAACAGCAGGAGGTTGCCAGCGCGTTGAACGATCGCGCAGTGGTGGACTATCTGTTGCAACATCCTGAATTTTTTATTCGTAATGCCGCCCAGGTCGAACATCTCCGCGTCCCGCATCCGGTACGTGGTACGATTTCGCTGGTGGAGTGGCACATGATGCGGGCGCGTAACCATATTCATGTGCTGGAAGAGAATATGTCGCTGCTGATGGAGCAGGCGGTCGCTAATGAAAGCCTGTTCCAGCGCCTGCTGCAGCTGCAAACGCGGCTGGCGGCGGCGGAGAGCCTCGACGATATGCTCAACCGCCTTCACCGCTGGGCACGCGAGCTGGGGCTGGCGGACGCCACGGTGCGCCTGTTTCCTGACTGCTGGCGCCTCGGCGCGCCCTCGAAGTTTACCCATCTGGCATTAAACCGGCAGGCGTTTGAGCCGATCCGTATTCAACGTCTGGGCCAGGCGCGCCACTATCTTGGGCCGCTGAACGGCCCGGAGCTGCTGGTGGTGCTGCCGGAGGCGAAGGCCATTGGGTCTGTGGCGATATCGCTGCTGGGGGGCGATAATGCCCCGGGGGTGATGCTCTTCAGCAGCCGCGATGCGCAGCATTATCAGCCAGGGCAGGGGACGCAGCTGTTGCAGGAGATTGCCCAGATGCTGCCCGGCCTGCTGGAGCGCTGGATTGAACGCGCATGACCGATTCTCCTCTCTTCTCCGCCGTCGCCCGCTTTCTTCGCCATCTTGGCGTTGAACGCCAGCTCAGCCCGATCACGTTACTGAATTACCAGCGACAGCTGGACGCGCTGATCGCCCTGGCGGATGAGGCGGGCCTGAAAAGCTGGTCGCAGTGCGATGCCGCTCAGGTGCGAAGCTTTGCGGTGCGTAGTCGCCGCGCGGGGTTAGGCCCGGCAAGCCTGGCGCTTCGCCTGTCGGCGCTGCGCAGTTTCTTCGACTGGCTGGTCGGCCAGGGCGAGCTCAGCGCCAATCCGGCGAAGGGGATTGCCGCGCCGAAAATTCCCCGCCACCTGCCAAAAAATATTGACGTCGATGACGTCAATCGACTGCTGGATATCGATCTCAACGATCCGCTGGCGGTGCGCGATCGGGCGATGCTGGAGGTGATGTACGGCGCGGGATTGCGTTTGTCCGAACTGGTCAACCTGGATATCAAACACCTCGATCTCGAAAGCGGTGAGGTCTGGGTGATGGGCAAAGGCAGCAAAGAGCGCCGTTTACCGATCGGTCGCAACGCGGTGGCATGGATTGAGCACTGGCTGGATTTGCGCGGCCTGTTCGGTACCGACGACGACGCGCTGTTTTTGTCGAAACTGGGCAAACGTATTTCGGCGCGCAACGTACAGAAGCGATTCGCCGAGTGGGGCATTAAGCAGGGGCTGAACAGCCATGTGCACCCGCACAAGCTGCGCCACTCCTTTGCCACCCATATGCTGGAGTCGAGCGGCGATCTGCGCGGCGTGCAGGAGCTGCTGGGGCATGCTAACCTCTCCACCACCCAAATCTATACCCATCTTGATTTTCAACACCTTGCCTCGGTGTACGATGCCGCGCATCCGCGCGCTAAACGGGGGAAATAATGCGTTTTTACCGACCTCTGGGCCAGATTTCCGCGCTGACGTTTGATCTGGACGATACCCTTTACGATAACCGCCCGGTGATTGACCGGACGATGCACGAGTCGCTGGCCTTTGTGCGCAGCTACCATCCTTCGCTCAGCCAGTTCGACGCCCATGAGCTTAATCAGCTGCGTCAGACGCTGCTGGCTGCTGAACCTGAGATTTATCATGACGTGACCGTCTGGCGCCACCGTGCGCTGGAGTTAGGTATGCGTAATGCCGGGCTCTCCGCCGAAGCGGCGAAAGCGGGGGCCGATGCGGCGATGGAACACTTCGCCCACTGGCGCAGCCGCGTCGATGTCCCGCAGGAAACGCACGATACGCTGGCGAAGCTGGCGAAGAAGTGGCCGCTGGTGGCGATTACCAATGGCAACGCCCGCCCGGAACTGTTCGGTCTGAGCGACTATTTCCGCTTCGTGCTGCGCGCCGGGCCGGATGGCCGCTCCAAGCCGTTTGCCGACATGTACCACCTTGCGGCGGAGCGTCTGAATGTGCCGCTCGGGCAGATTCTGCACGTCGGCGATGATCTGACCACCGACGTGGCCGGCGCTATTCGCTGTGGGATGCAGGCCTGCTGGATCAAACCGCAAGGCGCGGACCTGATGCACACCGCGGACAGCCGCCTGCTGCCGCATATTGAAATTTCACGGTTGGCATCTCTGACCTCGCTGATATAATCACCAGTCACTCTGTATATATTAACAGGGGTTCGTGGAACCCCTTCTCTTCCGGCGGTGCCAATGGACGTTTCTTACCTGCTCGACAGCCTTAATGACAAACAGCGTGAAGCCGTAGCGGCCTCGCGCACCAATATGCTGGTTCTGGCAGGGGCGGGCAGTGGTAAGACGCGCGTTCTGGTGCACCGTATCGCCTGGCTGCTGAGCGTGGAGAACTGTTCCCCGTATTCCATTATGGCGGTGACCTTTACCAACAAAGCGGCGGCGGAGATGCGTCACCGTATCGGCCAGCTGATGGGCACCACCCAGGGCGGCATGTGGGTGGGCACCTTCCACGGCCTGGCGCACCGTTTGCTGCGCGCGCACCATCTGGATGCCAACCTGCCGCAGGACTTCCAAATCCTCGACAGCGAAGACCAGCTGCGTCTGCTGAAGCGTCTGATTAAGGCGATGAACCTCGATGAGAAACAGTGGCCGCCGCGCCAGGCAATGTGGTACATCAACAGCCAGAAAGATGAAGGACTGCGCCCGCATCATATTCAGAGCTACGGCAACCCGGTCGAGCAGACCTGGCAGAAGGTCTATCAGGCCTATCAGGAAGCCTGCGACCGCGCCGGGCTGGTGGACTTCGCCGAGCTGCTGCTGCGCGCCCACGAGCTGTGGCTGAACAAACCGCATATCCTGCAGCACTACCGCGAGCGCTTCACCAATATCCTCGTCGATGAATTCCAGGATACCAACAACATTCAGTACGCCTGGATCCGCCTGCTGGCGGGCGATACCGGCAAGGTGATGATCGTCGGCGATGACGATCAGTCTATCTATGGCTGGCGCGGCGCGCAGGTCGAGAACATTCAGCGCTTCCTTAACGACTTCCCCGGCGCGGAAACCATCCGCCTGGAGCAGAACTATCGCTCGACCAGCAATATTCTCAGCGCTGCCAACGCCCTGATTGAAAACAACAACGGTCGGCTGGGCAAAAAGCTGTGGACCGACGGCGCCGACGGCGAGCCGATTTCGCTGTACTGCGCCTTCAACGATCTCGACGAAGCGCGCTTTGTGGTGAACCGAATTAAAACCTGGCAGGAGAACGGCGGCGCGCTGGAGCAATGCGCCATTCTCTATCGCAGTAACGCCCAGTCGCGTGTGCTGGAAGAGGCCCTCCTGCAGGCCAGCATGCCGTACCGTATCTACGGCGGCATGCGCTTCTTCGAGCGTCAGGAAATCAAAGACGCGCTCTCTTACCTGCGCCTTATCGCCAACCGCAACGACGACGCGGCCTTTGAGCGCGTAGTCAATACGCCGACCCGCGGCATTGGCGACCGCACGCTGGACGTGGTGCGCCAGACGTCGCGCGATCGCCAGCTGACGCTGTGGCAGGCCAGTCGCGAGCTATTGAAAGAAAAAGCGCTGGCCGGTCGCGCCGCCAGCGCCCTGCAGCGCTTTATGGAGCTGATTGACGCGCTGGCGCAGGAGACCACCGATATGCCGCTGCACGTTCAGACCGATCGGGTGATTAAAGACTCCGGCCTGCGCGCGATGTACGAGCAGGAGAAAGGCGAGAAGGGCCAGACCCGTATTGAAAACTTAGAGGAGCTGGTGACGGCGACGCGCCAGTTCAGCTACAACGAAGAAGATGAAGATCTGATGCCGCTGCAGGCGTTCCTCTCCCACGCCGCGCTGGAAGCGGGCGAGGGGCAGGCGGACACCTGGCAGGACGCGGTTCAGCTGATGACCCTGCACTCGGCGAAAGGGCTGGAGTTCCCGCAGGTATTCATCGTCGGCGTCGAAGAAGGGATGTTCCCGAGCCAGATGGCCCTAGATGAAGGCGGCCGCCTGGAGGAGGAGCGTCGCCTGGCCTACGTCGGCGTAACGCGCGCCATGCAGAAGCTGACGCTGACCTATGCGGAAACCCGCCGTCTGTACGGGAAAGAGGTTTATCACCGCCCGTCGCGCTTTATCGGCGAGCTGCCGCAGGAGTGCGTAGAAGAAGTGCGTCTGCGAGCCACGGTGAGCCGCCCGGTAAACCATCAGCGACTGGGCGCGCCAATTGCCGAGAGCGATACCGGCTACAAGTTAGGCCAGCGCGTACGGCATCCGAAGTTTGGCGAAGGCACTATTGTCAACCTCGAAGGCAGCGGCGAGCACAGCCGACTGCAGGTGGCTTTTCAGGGCCAGGGAATCAAATGGCTGGTGGCGGCTTACGCCCGGCTGGAGGCAGTGTAACTTTAAGAAAAATATCATTATTTTGTAATATTCTGCTACCTTTATACGTTAAGGCGCCTGATTTGCGCTTTCGCGTTCCGTTGCGTGTTGACGCCGATTTTGCGCTGGCGTAACATGCGCGCACGATTACGCTAAGAGGACATTCGCCTTGGACACACCCAGTAGATGCTGGCTCAACTTCCTGTCATTCAGGAACAACTCCTAAGGCTATCCTCTTATGCTGATAGCCTTAGCGGTTGTCAGCGACCTGCCCCATTCCCGTCGCGCTGAGTCAGGCTTAATGGTCTGAAACCCAATTTGTTTCTGTGTGCCCACCGAACTGTCCGATAATTTTTTTGCATTGGGAGTCCCGGTCATGCTGAGCGCATTTCAACTGGAAAACAATCGTTTAACGCGCCTGGAAGCCGATGAGATCAAACACCTCGCCAGCTCGGTGTGGGTCGATCTGGTCGAGCCTGACGACGATGAGCGAAGCCGCGTGCAGACGGAACTGGGTCAAAACCTGGCGACGCGCCCGGAACTGGAAGATATCGAAGCCTCCGCGCGTTTCTTTGAAGATGAAGACGGGTTACACATCCACTCGTTCTTCTTTTTTGAAGATGCCGACGATCACGCCGGCAACTCTACCGTGGCGTTTACCATCCGCGAAGGCCGCCTGTTCACGCTGCGCGAGCGCGAACTACCCGCTTTCCGCCTCTACCGTATGCGCGTGCGTAACCAGACGCTGGTCGACGGCAACGCCTACGAACTGCTGCTCGACCTGTTCGAGACCAAAATCGAGCAGCTGGCGGATGAAATTGAAAACATCTACAGCGACCTGGAAAAGCTGAGCCGCGTCATTATGGAAGGCCATCAGGGCGACGAGTACGACGAAGCGCTGTCGACGCTGGCGGAACTGGAAGATATCGGCTGGAAGGTGCGACTCTGTCTGATGGATACCCAGCGCGCGCTGAACTTCCTCGTGCGCAAGGCGCGCCTGCCGGCGGGCCAGCTGGAGCAGGCGCGGGAGATCCTGCGCGATATCGAATCTCTGCTGCCGCACAACGAATCGCTGTTCCAGAAGGTGAACTTCCTGATGCAGGCGGCGATGGGTTTTATCAATATCGAGCAGAACCGCATTATCAAGATCTTCTCGGTGGTCTCGGTGGTATTCCTGCCGCCAACTCTGGTGGCCTCCAGCTACGGGATGAACTTTGAATTTATGCCGGAACTACACTGGAGCTTTGGTTATCCGGGAGCCATCGTGTTTATGATGCTGGCCGGCCTGGCGCCATATCTCTACTTCAAGCGTAAAAACTGGCTGTAAAAAAAGGGAGCGTCGGCTCCCTTCTTTACTGGTTGATGCAGGCTTAGCCTCTGCGCAACCGGCGCTGGGTATACAGCGCATCGACGATAAACACCGCCAGCGCGACCCAGATAAAGCCAAAGGTCACCATTTTATCCTTGCCCGGCACTTCGCCGTAGAACGTCACCGCCAGCAGGAACATCAGCGTTGGGCCGATGTACTGGAAAAAGCCCAGCGTGGAGAGCCGCAGACGCGTTGCCGCCCCGGTAAAGCACAGCAAAGGGATGGTGGTCACCACGCCCGCGGCCATCAGCAGCAGATTGAGCGACCAGGGGTTCTCGCCCATATGGCTGGTCGGGCTGTCGGTGATGCCGAACAACCAGATTGCCGCCACCGGCAGCAGCCACAGCGTTTCCACCAGCATGCCGGTTTGCGCATCGACAGCAATTTTCTTTCGCACCAGGCCGTAAAAGGCAAAACTGAAAGCCAGCCCAAGACCGATTATCGGCAGCGAACCAAAGGTCCACAGCTGGACCAGCACGCCGCAAAAGGCGAGGAGCACCGCCAGCCACTGCAGACGACGGAAGCGTTCGCCGAGGAAAATCATCCCCAACAAAATATTCACCAGCGGGTTGATAAAGTAGCCGAGGCTGGCTTCCAGCATATGGTGGTTATTCACCGCCCAGATGAACAACAGCCAGTTACCGCCGACCAGCACTGCCGAGAGCGCCAGCAGGAAGATCTTGCGCGGCGTTTTCAGCAGCTTTTTCACCTGTGGCCACTGGCGGCTGACGCTGATGAGCGCCACCATGAAGAAGAAAGACCAGATCACGCGATGGGTCAAAATTTCATCGGCGGGAACATAGTAGATAAGTTTGAAGTACGCTGGCGCGATACCCCAGATAAAGTAGGCGGCGAGGGCCAGAATGATCCCCAACCGCGTCTGTTTCGCATCCATCGGTAAAATCCATTGCCAAAGAGAGTGATGTTACTCGATTTTGGCCAATCAACCCACCATATAGGTGGCCGTTGCGCTGGCAATATAGACCTGAGCTTCGTTATGCAGTTCCACGCGGGCAACTGCCACTTTATTGCCGGCGCGCAGCAGGGTGCTGGTGGCGGTAAAACGTTCGCCGCGGCCCGGACGCAGGTAGTCCACGCGCAGGTCGATGGTTCCCATACGGGAAAGCCGCTGGCGCAATTCTTCTTCGTTGATGGTGTCATGGCGGGTAAGGGTACTGCCGACGCAAACCAGGCCAGCGGCAACGTCCAGCGCGGAGGCGATCACCCCGCCATGCAGAATGCTTTGCGCCCAGTTGCCGACCATCATCGGCTGATTATTAAAGCTAAGCTGGGCAAACGCTTTTTCGTAGCGTTCCAGTTCGAGACCGAGGGCGCGGTTAAACGGCATGTGATAGACGAAAATCTCCCCTACCAGTTTCAGGGCTGCTTCGGCAGTAAGTTCAGACATAACACCGGTTCCATTCGTTAATAAAATGTTGATTTTATGCTTCTAAAATATTGATTTCCACTTTCGGAGCGGATTAGGGGGCAGGTGATTAATAAACAGGTAGAATGGCTTCAGGTTAAACAAAAATAAAAACTATTTTTCAGGAGACCAGCATGCGTATCTCTTTGGCCTGCCTGGTGGCGCTGTGCGCGCTACCGGCCGGTGTTATGGCGCAGGACGCGTCGGTACACGACAAACCGGCAGTGCGCGGCAGCATTATCGCCAACCTGCTCCAGGACCATGATAATCCTTTCCTGCTCTACCCTTATGAGAGCAACTATCTGCTCTATACGTGGACCAGCGACCTCAATAAAGAGGCGATCCGCAGTTATGACTGGGCCGAAAATGCCCGTAAAGATGAAGTGAAGTTTCAGCTAAGCCTGGCGTTCCCGCTGTGGCGCGGTATCCTGGGCGATAATTCGCTGCTGGGCGCGTCCTATACCCAGAAATCCTGGTGGCAGCTCTCTAACAGCAAAGAGTCGGCGCCGTTTCGCGAAACCAATTATGAACCCCAGCTGTTTTTGGGCTTTGCGACCGACTACCAGTTTGCCGGCTGGACGCTGCGCGATATCGAGATGGGGTATAACCACGACTCGAATGGGCGTTCCGACCCCACCTCGCGCAGCTGGAATCGGCTTTATGCCCGCCTGATGGCGCAAAACGGTAACTGGCTGGTGGAAGTGAAGCCCTGGTATGTGGTGGGCAACACCGATGATAACCCGGATATCACCAAATATATGGGCTATTACCGGCTGAAGGTGGGCTACCAGCTGGGAGAGGCGATCCTCAGCGCGCAGGGGCAATACAACTGGAACACCGGCTACGGCGGGGCGGAACTTGGCGTGAGCTATCCCATTACCAAACATGTTCGCGCCTATACGCAGATCTACAGCGGCTATGGCGAGTCGCTTATCGACTATAACTTTAACCAAACGCGCGTCGGCGTCGGGCTAATGCTCAACGATCTGTTTTAATCGTTGCACTCTGGCTCGCAGGCGCTGAAAATAGCGCCTGTTTTCTTTTCAGGCAAATGGGGTCAACGTGGCACAGGCGGAAGTATTAAATCAGGAATCGCTGGCTAAGCAGGTTTTACAAGAGACCTTCGGCTACCAGCAGTTCCGTCCTGGCCAGGAAACGATTATCGAGACGGCGCTCGAAGGCCGGGACTGCCTGGTGGTCATGCCGACCGGTGGCGGCAAGTCGCTGTGCTATCAGGTGCCGGCGCTGGTCATGGGCGGTCTGACGGTCGTGGTCTCACCGCTGATCTCGCTGATGAAGGACCAGGTCGATCAGCTGCTGGCCAACGGCGTGGCGGCGGCTTGTCTGAACTCGACGCAAAGCCGTGAGCAGCAGCAGGAGGTGATGGCCGGCTGCCGCAGCGGGCAGGTTCGTCTGCTGTATATCGCGCCGGAACGGCTGATGCTGGATAACTTTCTTGAGCATCTGGCGAACTGGAACCTGGCGATGCTGGCGGTAGACGAGGCGCACTGTATCTCGCAGTGGGGCCATGACTTCCGTCCGGAATATGCCGCGCTGGGCCAGCTGCGTCAGCGGATGCCGCAGATCCCGTTTATGGCGTTGACCGCCACCGCCGATGATACCACCCGCCGCGATATCGTCCGCCTGCTGGGGCTTAACGATCCGCTGATTCAGGTCAGCAGCTTCGACCGGCCAAACATCCGCTATATGCTGATGGAGAAATTCAAGCCGCTCGATCAGCTGATGCGCTACGTTCAGGAGCAGCGCGGCAAATCGGGCATTATCTACTGCAACAGCCGTTCGAAAGTGGAAGACACCGCCGCCAGGCTGCAAAGCCGCGGTATTAGCGCGGCGGCTTACCATGCCGGTCTGGAAAACGACGTGCGCGCCGAGGTGCAGGAGAAATTCCAGCGCGACGATCTGCAGATCGTGGTGGCGACGGTGGCCTTCGGGATGGGCATTAACAAGCCGAACGTCCGCTTTGTGGTGCATTTTGATATTCCGCGCAATATTGAATCCTACTATCAGGAGACCGGCCGCGCCGGGCGTGATGGCCTGCCGGCGGAAGCGATGCTGTTTTACGATCCGGCGGATATGGCGTGGCTGCGCCGCTGTCTGGAAGAAAAACCCGCCGGGCCGCTACAGGATATCGAACGGCATAAGCTGAATGCGATGGGGGCGTTTGCCGAAGCGCAGACCTGTCGCCGTCTGGTGCTGCTGAACTATTTTGGCGAAGGGCGTCAGGAGCCGTGCGGCAACTGCGATATCTGTCTTGACCCGCCAAAGCAGTACGATGGCTTAATGGACGCCCGCAAGGCGCTTTCAACGATTTACCGGGTCAATCAACGCTTCGGAATGGGTTACGTGGTGGAGGTCCTGCGCGGGGCCAACAACCAGCGCATCCGAGAGATGGGCCACGATAAGCTGCCGGTTTACGGTATCGGCCGGGAGCAAAGTCACGAGCACTGGGTGAGCGTGATCCGCCAGCTGATCCACCTTGGGCTGGTGACGCAGAATATCGCCCAGCACTCCGCGCTGCAGCTGACCGAAGCCGCGCGACCGGTGCTGCGTGGCGAAGTGCCGCTGCAGCTCGCCGTGCCGCGTATCGTGGCGCTGAAGCCAAAGGCGATGCAGAAATCCTTTGGCGGCAATTACGACCGTAAACTGTTCGCCAAGCTGCGCAAATTACGTAAAGCGATCGCCGACGAAGAGAACATCCCGCCATATGTGGTCTTTAACGACGCGACGCTTATCGAGATGGCCGAACAATCGCCGCTGACCGCCGGCGAAATGCTCAGCGTCAACGGCGTGGGGACACGCAAGCTCGAGCGTTTCGGGAAGCCGTTTATGGCGCTGATCCGGGCGCATGTTGATGGCGACGATGAGTAGTCAGCTGGCTGAAAAAGTGCCAGAATAGTTTCTCTCTTCATTATTTTCCTGCGAGTTAACTATGCTGATGCTTTTCCTCACCGTGGCGCTGGTGCATATCATTGCGCTGATGAGCCCGGGGCCGGACTTTTTCTTTGTCTCACAAACGGCCATCAGCCGCTCGCGAAGAGAGGCGATGATGGGTGTGCTGGGGATCACCTGCGGCGTCATGGTCTGGGCGGGAGTGGCGCTGCTCGGCCTGAACCTGATCCTCGCCCGTATGGCGTGGCTGCATAACATTATAATGGTCGGCGGGGGCCTGTATCTATGCTGGATGGGCTACCAGATGCTGCGTGGCGCGCTGAAAAAAGAGAAGGTGGCCTCGGCGGAGCCGCAGGTGGAGCTGGCCCGCAGCGGACGCAGCTTCGTGAAGGGATTGCTGACCAATCTGGCGAATCCGAAAGCGATTATCTACTTCGGCTCGGTGTTTTCGCTGTTCGTGGGTGACAGCGTCGGCGCCGGCGCGCGCTGGGGCATTTTCCTGCTGATTATCGTTGAGACGCTGGCCTGGTTTATGGTGGTTGCCAGCCTGTTCGCCCTGCCGGGGATGCGCCGCGGCTATCAGCGGATGGCGAAGTGGATCGACGGTATCGCCGGTACGCTGTTTGCGGGCTTCGGCATCCACCTGATTATCTCGCGTTAACCGGCATGCTGTTTCCCACCCGGTTGTTTCCGGGTGGGAAAGTATCAGTGGCGAAGCCGCTGCAGCTCGTCTTCAGACAGACCGGTCATTTCCATAATCGCCTGGTCATCAATACCGCGATTGCGCATCGCTTCGGCAACCTGCACCAGAGCCTGGTGTTTACCTTCTTTTATGCCCTGCTGTACGCCTTTCTCCATACCTTCTGCAAGCCATGTTTCCGCCAGCGTCATCAGTAATCCTCCATGCTGCGGCACGCGCTGTGCCAGCCCGTACAAGAGTGTCCGAGTATCTTCGGCATCCCCTGCCTGAGCCATATAGTTTACCAATACGGTGATTTGTTGTCCGCTCATCTGCTCCAGCATTAAGAGGTGGGTCAACTTATCCAGCAATTGCGCCATATCGCGCTGGCGGATGTGCTTTTGCACCAGCGTCAGGGCTGCCATGCTGCGGTGCTGCATGATGTCGTCGTCGGGGATCACCGTGATATCGACCAGCGGAAACGACCCGCTATAGAGCTGGCTGGCGGTCTCAGGATCGGCAAAATTATCCAGCCAGCGCATCGACCAGGGATAGGGGCTGCGTCGTCCCTGATAGAAGAGAATAGGGATAACCAGAGGCAGCGTTTTATGGCCGCTCTCCAGGTGCCGCTGCATGGCGGCGATGGCATAGCGCATTAAGCGAAAGGCCATCAGCTTATCGGGTGCGCTCTGGTGCTCGATCAGAACATGGACATAGCCCGCACCGCGGGTGGTTTCCAGCGAATAAAGGATATCGCTGTAGTAAGGCCTGAGATCGTCTTCAAGAAAGCTGCCGGATTCCAGACGCAGGGTGTCCAGTTTGCAGATCTGTGTTAACGACGGAGGCAGGTGGAGCTCGATAAAATCGCGCGCCGTCTCTACCCGTGAGAGAAAAGTTTTAAATACCGCATCATGAGGGGTCGCCGTTTCCGCCATTGCCGTTCATCCATGAATCACGTATCTGGCGGCATCCTGGCACGGCGGGTTCAGCGCCGACAGCGGGCAAAAAAATTAATTACCCACTTTGCGCGCCGGCTCGCGCAGAGAGAAAGCGTCGTTCACCTGGCGAGCCTCTCTTTGCGAGCGAGATTCCATGATTCAGGCATGGCGGGCGGAGGCGAGCAGCGCCCCGACCAGCATAAACAGTGAACCAAAGACTTTGTTCAACGCCTTCATCTGCTTTGGCCCTTTGATCCATGCGGAAATGCGCTGCGCCAGGGTCGCATAGCCAATCATCACAATGATATCGACGACGATGGTGGTGACGCCCAGAACGATATATTGCATCACTTGCGGCTGGTGCGGCAGGATAAACTGCGGAAACAGGGCGGCCAGAAAAACAATGCTTTTGGGATTGGTGAGATTTACGAACACCGCGCGCTGAAACAGTTTGCCGCGCGTCTGCGCCTTCGCCAGCGTATTCAGGTCGATCGCCCCTGCCGCCCGCCATTGCTGGATACCCAGCCAGATCAGGTAGGCGGCGCCGGCCCATTTCAGCACCTCAAAGGCCAGCACCGAGCGGGAGAAGAGAGTGCCGAGACCAACGCCAACCAGCACGATATGAATGGCCAGCCCAGTCTGCAAACCGGCAATCGACGCCGCCGCGCCGCGGTATCCGTGGTTAATGGAAGTGGTCATGGTATTAATCGCTCCGGAACCCGGCGACAGGCTGAGAATAATTGATGTCAGCAGGTAGGCGAACCACCACTCAATGGTCATGAGAAACTCCCTGATTGTCTGTTTTTATGCCACAATACGCTATTGTGTCAGCATTGTGTGATACACGGTAAAAAAACGATTTTCAGCGGTTAACAGGGGTGTAAACCCGATGTTTGGGCAGAAAAAGGACTGGGAAACACGAGAAAACGCGTTTGCGGCCTTTAGCATGGGGCCGCTGACGGATTTCTGGCGACAGCGCGAAGAAGCTGAATTTAAAGGCGTCGACGATGTACCGGTACGCTTTGTCCGCTTTTGCGCGCAACATAACGATCGTCTGGTGTTGATTTGCCCCGGGCGCATTGAAAGCTACGTGAAGTATGCTGAAGTGGCCTACGATCTCTTTCACTGCGGCTTTGACGTGATGATCATTGACCATCGCGGGCAGGGACGCTCGGGCCGCCTGCTCTCAGATACCCACCGCGGACACGTGGTTAACTTCAGCGACTATGTTGATGACCTGGCCGCGCTCTGGCAGCAGCAGGTGGTTCCTGGACACTGGCGAAAACGGTTTATCCTTGCTCATTCTATGGGCGGAGCGATTGCCACGCTTTTTCTGCAACGTTACCGGGCGCATTGCGATGCAATAGCGCTCTGCGCGCCGATGTTCGGGATTATCATTCGGCTGCCGGACTGGATGGTGCGCCATATTCTCGACTGGGCTGAGGGCCATCAGCGCATTCGCGAAGAGTATGCCATCGGCACCGGGCGCTGGCGGGCGCTGCCTTTTGCCGTTAACGTGCTGACGCACAGTCGGCAACGCTATCGTCGCAACCTGCGCTTCTATGCCGATGAGCCGCGGCTGCAGGTCGGCGGTCCGACCTGGCACTGGGTGCGTGAGGGCATGCTGGCCGGCGACGAAGTGCTGGCGAATGTGGAAAAAGATACCGCCCCGACGCTGCTTTTACAGGCGGAGGAGGAGCGGGTGGTCGATAATCTGATGCACGACCGCTATTGCGAATTACGGGCCGCTGCCGGCCATCCCTGTGAGGGCGGTAAGCCGCTCGTCATTGAAGGGGCATATCATGAGATCCTTTTTGAAAAGGACGCTATGCGCTCAGTCGCGCTCAATGCCATCGTCGAGTTTTTCAATCGACATACTTAATCCGACGATAACGCTCGTCGCCCTGCTTAGAGGTTAACTTTTTTATGTACCAGGTTGTTGCGTCTGATTTAGACGGCACGCTGCTTTCTCCCGATCATTTCCTGACCCCGTATGCCAAAGAGACGCTAAAGCTGCTTACCGCCCGTGGGATCAATTTCGTCTTCGCCACCGGCCGTCACTACATCGACGTCGGGCAAATCCGCGATAATCTCGGCATCCGGTCGTACATGATCACCTCTAACGGCGCTCGCGTTCACGATAGCGATGGTCAGCAAATCTTTGCCCATAACCTCGATCGCGATATTGCCGCCGACCTGTTTGAGATCGTGCGTAACGACCCGAAAATCGTCACTAACGTTTATCGGGAAGACGAGTGGTATATGAACTGCCATCGTCCGGAAGAGATGCGCTTCTTCAAGGAGGCGGTGTTTAACTACAAGCTGTATGAGCCGGGCGAACTGGATCCGCAGGGGATCAGCAAAGTATTCTTTACCTGCGAGGATCATGAGCATCTGCTGCCGCTGGAGCAGGCGATGAACGCCCGCTGGGGCGATCGGGTGAACGTCAGCTTCTCCACCTTAACCTGCCTGGAAGTCATGGCGGGTGGGGTATCGAAGGGGCATGCGCTGGAGGCGGTGGCGAAGATGCTCGGCTACACTCTTTCCGATTGCATCGCCTTCGGCGACGGTATGAACGACGCTGAGATGCTTTCGATGGCTGGCAAAGGCTGCATCATGGCCAACGCCCACCAGCGGCTGAAGGATCTGCATCCGGAACTGGAAGTGATCGGCAGTAACGCCGACGATGCTGTCCCGCACTACCTGCGTAAGCTATACCTCGACTGAAAAAGATTGACGACTGGCGAATAAGTGTCCAGTCGTCAACCTGACTCTTCGCTACAATGCCTGTTCTTTATCCAACGAGACGACCATTGTGGCGCTGTTAATTATCACCACTATCCTGTGGGCCTTTTCTTTTAGCCTGATTGGCGAATACCTGGCCGGTAGCGTCGACAGCTATTTTTCGGTGCTGATGCGCGTGGGCCTGGCGGCGCTAGTGTTCCTGCCTTTCCTGCGCACGCGCGGCCAGTCTCCGCGCACGATCGTGCTCTATATGCTGGTGGGCGCGATGCAGCTAGGCATCATGTACCTGCTGGCTTTCCGCGCCTATCTCTATCTGACGGTCTCGGAATTTCTGCTGTTTACCGTGTTTACTCCCCTGTATATCACGCTGATCTACGACCTGCTCAGCGGACGTAAGCTGCGCTGGGGCTATCTGCTGAGTGCCGCGCTGGCGGTGCTGGGGGCGGCGATTATCCGCTATGACAAAGTCAGCGATCATTTCTGGACCGGGCTGTTACTGGTACAGCTGTCAAACCTCTGCTTCGCCATCGGTATGGTGGGGTATAAGCGTCTGATGGAGGTGCGTCCGATGCCGCAGCACAATGCCTTTGCCTGGTTCTATGTCGGGGCCTTTATCGTGGCGGTGGCGGCGTGGTTTATGCTCGGCAACGCCCAGAAGCTGCCGACCACCACGCTGCAGTGGAGCGTGCTGGTGTGGCTCGGCGTGGTGGCTTCCGGGCTGGGTTACTTTATGTGGAACTATGGCGCCACCCAAGTGGATGCCGGCACGCTGGGGATCATGAATAACGTCCATGTCCCCGCCGGGCTGCTGGTTAACCTTGCCATCTGGCAGGAGCAGCCGCACTGGCCGAGCTTTATTAGCGGAGCGTTGGTGATCCTGGCCTCGCTGTGGGTCCATCGCCGCTGGGTCGCTCCGCACTCCGGACAAACGGCAGATGATCGCAGGCGTGGTTCCGCGCAGAGCGAATAAACGCTTCGGTGACCGGTTGACGCTGTTCGCCATCGCGAACGGCCGCGTACAACCGGCTCCATAATCCCTCACCCAGGGTTTTGGTGACCACCAGGCCCTGGCGTTCAAAGCTTTCCACCACCCAGTGCGGCAGCGCGGCGATGCCCATCCGGGCAGCCACCATCTGGATCAACAACAGCGTGTTATCGACGCTTTTCAGCTGCGGGCTGATGCCGGCCGGCTGCAGGAAGTGGCGCCAGATATCGAGGCGCCCGCGCTGCACGGGATAAATCAACAGCGTTTCCGCGGCCAGATCCTCCGGGGTAACCAGCGTCTTCATAGCTAACGGATGCTCGGGCGCCAGCACCAGACGCACCTCAAAATCAAACATCGGCGAGTAGTGCAGGCCGCTGCGCGGCAGAATATCGGAGGTCATCACCAGATCCAGTTCACCCTGCTGCAGCGCAGGCTGTGGGTCGAAGGTGACGCCGGAATGGAAGTCGACCTCCACATGTGGCCAGTGGGCGCGGAAATTCTCCAGCGCCGGCGTCAGCCACTGAATACAGCTGTGACATTCGATAGCCAGCCTCAGCCGGGTCTGCTGTGGTTCGTTACAGTCCTGCAGGGCGCGAGCGATCTGCGGCAGCACCTGGTTGGCCAGCTGTAAGAGGATTTCCCCCTGAGGCGTAAAACGCAGCGGCTGGCTCTTACGCACAAAGAGACGAAAGCCAAGGCGCTGTTCCAGATCGCTGAACTGGTGAGACAAGGCGGACTGGGTCTGGTGCAGGGCCGCTGCCGCACCCGCCAGTGAACCGCTGTTCCGCAACGCTTGCAGCGTTTTCAGATGTTTAATTTCGATCATGAAAGTCCTTCACTTCGCCATGAGCAATTTGCGCTTGAGGAATATACAGTAACTGTCAATTATGGATGTGTAAACATCTGGACGTCTAAAACTCGTCATATTTCGACTTGCAGATGCGTTGGCTGCCTTGCTTACCCCAGTCACTTCCTTCAGTAAGCTCCTGGGGATGCGCATCGTTGCCGCCTTCCTGCAAGCCGAACTATTGAGATTTTTTCTTCAGATTCAATGAAATAAGAGAGGAACAAAAATGACAATTATTAACCACACCCTCGGTTTTCCTCGCGTTGGCCTGCGCCGCGAGCTGAAAAAAGCGCAAGAGAGCTACTGGGCGGGCAACGCCACTCGCGAGGAACTGCTGGCGGTAGGCCGTGAGCTGCGCGCCCGTCACTGGGAGCAGCAGAAACAGGCGGGCGTTGATCTGCTGCCGGTGGGGGATTTCGCCTGGTACGACCATGTTCTGACTACCAGCCTGCTGCTTGGCAACGTGCCGGCTCGTCATCAGAACAAAGACGGATCCATCGACATCGATACCCTGTTCCGCATTGGCCGCGGCCGCGCGCCGACTGGCGAACCGGCCGCCGCTGCGGAAATGACCAAATGGTTTAACACCAACTATCACTATATGGTGCCGGAGTTCGTGAAGGGCCAGCAGTTCAAACTGAGCTGGACCCAACTGCTGGATGAAGTAGACGAAGCGCTGGCGCTGGGCCACAAGATCAAGCCCGTGCTGCTGGGGCCGGTAACCTATCTGTGGCTGGGTAAAGTGAAAGGTGAACCGTTTGACCGCCTGACCCTGCTGAATGCCATCCTGCCGGTTTACCAGCAGGTGCTGGCCGAACTGGCGAAGCGCGGCATCGATTGGGTGCAGATTGATGAACCGGCGCTGGTGCTGGAGCTGCCGCCAGCGTGGCTGGAGGCCTTTCAACCGGCTTATGACGCCCTGCAGGGCCAGGTGAAGCTGCTGCTGACTACCTATTTTGAAGGCGTTAGCGACAATCTCGCGACCATTGCTGCGCTACCGGTCCAGGGGTTGCACGTCGATCTGGTGCACGGCAAAGATGATGTTGCCGAACTGCACAACCGCCTGCCGGCCGACTGGCTGCTGTCCGCGGGCTTGATCAATGGGCGTAACGTCTGGCGCGCCGATCTCACCGAAAAGTATGCGCAAATTAAAGACCTCGTCGGTAAGCGCGAGCTATGGGTCGCGTCATCCTGCTCTCTGCTGCATAGCCCGATCGATCTGAGCGTGGAGACGCGCCTTGATGCGGAAGTGAAGAGCTGGTTTGCCTTCGCGCTGCAGAAATGCGGTGAGCTGGCGCTGCTGCGCGATGCGCTGAACAGCGGCGATACAGCGGCGATTACCGAGTGGAGCGCGCCAATCCAGGCCCGTCGCCATTCGACCCGCGTGCACAACGCGGAGGTGGAAAAACGGCTGGCGGCGATCACTGCTCAGGACAGCCAGCGCGCCAGCCCCTATGAGGTTCGCGCGCAGGCACAGCGCCAGCGCTTTAACCTGCCGAAATGGCCGACCACCACCATCGGGTCATTCCCGCAAACGACCGAGATCCGCGGCCTGCGCCTGGACTTCAAAAAGGGTAACCTTGACGCCAGTCATTATCGGACGGGGATTGCGGAACATATTAAGCAGGCGATCGTCGAGCAGGAGCGGTTAGGTTTAGACGTACTGGTGCACGGGGAGGCCGAGCGGAACGACATGGTGGAATACTTCGGCGAACATCTGGACGGTTTTATCTTCACGCAAAACGGCTGGGTGCAGAGCTATGGTTCCCGCTGCGTGAAGCCGCCGGTGGTGATCGGCGACGTCAGCCGTCCGCAGGCGATCACCGTCGACTGGGCGAAGTATGCGCAGTCGCTGACCGACAAGCCGGTGAAAGGGATGCTCACTGGACCGGTGACCATTCTGTGCTGGTCCTTCCCGCGGGAGGATGTCAGCCGTGAAACCATCGCGAAACAGATTGCGCTGGCCCTGCGTGATGAAGTGGCGGATCTGGAGGCGGCGGGGATCGGCATCATCCAGATTGATGAGCCGGCGCTGCGCGAAGGGTTACCGCTGAAGCGCAGCGACTGGGATGCCTATCTGCAGTGGGGTGTGGAAGCCTTCCGCCTTAATGCTGCGGTCGCCAAAGACGACACGCAGATCCATACTCACATGTGCTATTGCGAGTTCAATGACATCATGGACTCCATTGCCGCGCTGGACGCTGACGTGATCACCATTGAAACCTCGCGGTCCGATATGGAGCTGCTGGAGTCGTTCGAAGCGTTCGAGTACCCCAATGAGATCGGGCCGGGAGTATATGATATTCACTCGCCAAACGTGCCGAGCGTGGAGTGGATCGAAGCGCTGCTGAAGAAAGCTGCGCAGCGTATCCCGGTGGAGCGACTGTGGGTTAACCCGGACTGCGGCCTGAAAACTCGCGGCTGGCCGGAAACCCGCGCCGCGCTGGCGAATATGGTGCAAGCGGCGCGAAATCTGCGCCAGTCCGCCTAATCGTTACGCGAAAAATCAAAAAGGAGGCATTTGCCTCCTTTTTTCATGCTTAGGGCGATTACCCTTTTTTACCGCCATACTGAGCAAACCAGGCGAGCATCCGCTGCCAGCCGTCTTTGGCTGACTCTTCATGATAGCTGGCGCGATAGTCGGCGTTAAAGGCATGATCGGCTTCGGGATAGACCACGATTTCCGCCGTGGCGTTGGCTGCCCGCAGCGCCTGACGCATAGTCTCGACGGTGTCCTGCGGAATGCTGGCGTCTTTAGCGCCGTACAGACCAAGCACCGGGGCGTTGAGATCGACGGCGATATCTACCGGGTGCTTCGGCGAATTCAGTGATTTTTCTCCCACCAGCTTACCGTACCAAGCCACTGCCGCTTTAAGCTGCGGGTTATGCGCGGCATACAGCCAGGTAATGCGTCCGCCCCAGCAGAAGCCGGTGATCAGCAGACGATGGGCATCGCCGCCGTGGCGCGCCGCCCAGCTGGCGACGTGGTCGAGATCCGCCAGCACCTGCGCGTCCGGCACCTTGCTGACCAGCTCTTTGAACAGGGTCGGGATATCGTGGTACTCATTCGGATCGCCCTGACGGAAGTACAATTCAGGCGCGATAGCCAGATAGCCTTCCTGTGCCAGGCGGCGACAAAGATCGCGAATATGTTCATGCACGCCGAAAATTTCCTGTACCACGATAACGATCGGCAGCGGACCGTCGGCATTTTTCGGGCGGGCGTGGTAGGCCGGCATGTTTTCACCCTGAGAGGGAATCGACGTCTCTCCGGCGATAATATGCTCTTCCGGCGTATGAACGGCGGTTGCGGCGTGTGGTGAAGCTGCAGGTGCGAATCCAGGTTGCTTGGTGGTGGTCATGGTATTCTCCGTACCCTTATTTATTAGCGCATCAGTAACTATAGACCCTTTACCTTTAGTTCGGGCGGTAATAAAGCACAGTGCCTGAAAGCGGCTATCTTTTGTTCTGTGATGATGAATATAACTTGTTAATGTGATGTGTATCACTATTTACTGAAAAACAACTGCAATCATTATTGGTCTTGGTGACTATCATCACAAAATGTTGCCAGGGGCTTCTGTACAGTACCGTTTTGCTTCTGCTGATAATTCGACCCACAGAGGAGTTTTTTATGTCCAAGTCTGATGTTTTTCATCTCGGCCTCACCAAGAACGATTTACAAGGGGCTACGCTGGCTATCGTCCCTGGCGATCCGGAGCGTGTGGAAAAGATCGCCGCGCTGATGGATAAGCCGGTTAAACTGGCATCTCACCGCGAATTTACCTCCTGGCGCGCGGAGCTGGACGGCAAACCAGTGATCGTCTGCTCTACCGGCATCGGCGGCCCGTCGACTTCCATCGCCGTGGAAGAGCTGGCGCAGCTGGGGGTGCGTACCTTCCTGCGTATCGGCACCACCGGCGCGATTCAACCGCACATTAACGTTGGCGATGTGCTGGTGACTACCGCCTCCGTTCGTCTGGACGGCGCCAGCCTGCACTTCGCGCCGATGGAGTTCCCGGCCGTCGCAGACTTCGCCTGTACCACCGCGCTGGTGGAAGCGGCGAAATCAATCGGCGCGACCACGCATATCGGCGTGACTGCCTCCTCGGATACCTTCTACCCGGGCCAGGAGCGTTACGACACCTTCTCCGGCCGCGTGGTGAGCCGCTTCAAGGGCTCAATGGAAGAGTGGCAGGCAATGGGCGTGATGAACTATGAAATGGAATCCGCCACGCTGCTGACCATGTGCGCCAGCCAGGGCCTGCGCGCCGGGATGGTGGCTGGGGTTATCGTGAACCGTACCCAGCAAGAGATCCCTAACGCCGAAACCATGAAGCAAACCGAAAGCCACGCGGTGAAAATCGTCGTGGAAGCGGCGCGTCGTCTGCTGTAACTCAACACTTTCCCTGTCAGGCCGGATCCTCCGGCCTTTCTTTTTTGCGTCGCCTCTCGCAGGAAATTCCTTTTAAACTGGACGTTTGTACAGCACAATTCTATTTTGTGTCATCAGGTTATCGCAGGGGGCGTCGTGGATCTCTCCATTATTATCAGCGCGGTTATCGCACTGGCAGCCGGGTTAATGGTCGGCTGGCTGGCGACCAAAGCGCGCGCCGATCAAATTCGGGCCGATCTCATCGAGGAACGGCGAGAGTTGGATATTGAGCTGAGCGCCGCCCGCCAGCAACTGGCGCAGGAGGCCCACTGGCGTGAGGAGTGTGAGCTGCTGAACAACGAGCTGCGCAGCCTACGGGATATCAATACCTCGCTCGAGGCCGATCTCCGTGAGGTCACCACCCGGCTCGAATCCACCCAGCTGCATGCGGAAGATAAGATCCGCCAGATGATGAACAGCGAGCAGCGCCTTAGCGAGCAGTTTGAAAACCTCGCCAACCGTATTTTCGAACACAGCAACCGGCGGGTCGATGAGCAAAACCGCCAGAGCCTGCATGGCCTGCTGACGCCGCTACGCGAACAGCTGGACGGGTTCCGCCGCCAGGTGCAGGAGAGCTTTGGCCAGGAGGCGCGTGAAAGACATACCCTGGCGCATGAGATCCGCAATCTGCAGCAGTTGAACGCGCAGATGGCACAGGAGGCGCTGAACCTGACCAAAGCGCTGAAGGGGGATAACAAAACTCAGGGCAACTGGGGGGAAGTGGTCTTAACCCGCGTGCTGGAGGCCTCCGGCCTGCGCGAAGGCTATGAGTACCAGACTCAGGTCAGTATTGAGACCGACAACCGCTCGCGGATGCAGCCGGACGTTATCGTGCGCCTGCCGCAGGGTAAGGACGTGGTGATCGACGCCAAAATGACCCTGGTCGCCTATGAGCGCTATTTCAACGCCGAAGACGACTACACCCGCGAAGTCGCGCTGCAGGAACACCTTGCCTCGGTGCGTAACCATATTCGCCTGCTGGGACGCAAGGATTATCAACAGCTGCCTGGCCTGCGCTCGCTCGACTATGTGCTGATGTTTATTCCCGTTGAGCCGGCGTTCCTGCTGGCCATCGATCGCCAGCCTGAGCTCATCAGCGAGGCGCTGCAAAATAATATTATGCTGGTTAGCCCGACGACGCTGCTGGTAGCCCTGCGCACTATCGCCAATCTGTGGCGCTATGAGCACCAGAGTCGTAACGCGCAAAAGATTGCCGAGCGGGCGGGGCGCCTTTACGACAAAATGCGCCTGTTTGTGGATGATATGTCCGCCATCGGCCAGAGCCTGGATAAGGCGCAAGAGAGCTATCGCCAGGCGATGAAAAAGCTCGCTTCCGGGCGTGGCAATCTGCTGGCCCAGGCGGAGGCCTTTCGCGGCCTGGGCGTGGAGGTCAAGCGCGGGATTAATCCTGATTTAGTCGAACAAGCTACGGCTCAGGACGAGCAATATCGTCTCGAAGATGAGGATAACCTGCCGGAAAATGACACATTTTCACCCGACTCTGCCGAGACGGTGCGTAGCCGGGAGGCGGCTCCGCCACGCTGAAACGTATGGGAAATGCGCTGAGTCTGATACACTCAGTGAACATTTTCTTGAAAAGCAAGCAGGCATAGAGATGGTTGAGGATTCACAAGAAACGACGCATTTTGGCTTTCAGACGGTCGCTAAAGAGCAGAAAGCAGATATGGTGGCGCATGTATTCCATTCTGTCGCCGCAAAATATGATGTGATGAACGACCTGATGTCGTTTGGGATCCATCGTTTGTGGAAGCGTTTCACCATCGACTGCAGCGGCGTACGTCGCGGGCAGACCGTGCTGGATCTGGCTGGTGGTACCGGTGATTTGACGGCCAAGTTCTCCCGCCTGGTAGGGGAAACCGGCCGCGTCATGCTTGCTGATATCAATGATTCTATGCTCAAAATGGGCCGCGAAAAGCTGCGCAATATCGGCATCGTAGGCAACGTTGAGTATGTTCAGGCCAACGCGGAAGCCCTGCCTTTTGCTGATAATACCTTTGACTGCATTACCATTTCTTTCGGTCTGCGTAACGTGACCGACAAAGAGAAAGCGCTGCGTTCGATGTACCGCGTGCTGAAGCCGGGCGGACGTCTGCTGGTGCTGGAGTTTTCTAAACCCATTATCGAACCGCTGAGCAAAGCCTACGACGCTTACTCCTTCCATATCCTGCCGAAGGTGGGCGAGCTGGTGGCAAAGGATGGCGACAGCTATCGCTACCTGGCGGAATCTATTCGTATGCATCCGGACCAGGAAACCCTGAAAGGGATGATGCAGGATGCGGGCTTCGAAAACGTGGATTACTACAACCTGACGGCGGGTATCGTTGCTTTGCATCGCGGTTACAAGTTCTGACAGGAGGGACGCTATGCCTTTCACACCCCTGGTTACCGCTGGCATTGAAACGGCGCTGAATACTTTCCTCTGGCGCGACAAAGCGCTTAAACCCGCTCGTCAGCGCCTGCTGGGCAAGGTATTGCGGGTCCAGCTGCAGGATTTCGCCACGCCCGTGGTGCTGGTATTCAGCGAACGCCAGGTTGACGTCCTGAGCGCCTGGGACGGAGAGGCCGATTGCACCGTGATTACCCGGCTCAGCGTGCTGCCAAAACTACGCAATCGTCAGCAGCTCACGGCGCTTATTCGCAGCGGTGATCTGGAAGTGCAGGGCGATCTGCAGGTGGTGCAGAATATGGTCTCCCTGTGCGACCTGGCAGAGTTTGATCCCGCTGAACTGCTGGCGCCCTATACCGGCGATATTGTGGCCGAAGGCGTCGGTAAAGTCCTGCGCGGCGGCGCTCAGTTTCTGCTGAAGGGCGCAGAGCGCCAGCAGCGCTATGTCGCGGAAGCGATCACTGAAGAGTGGCGCCTGGCGCCGGGGCCGCTGGAGCTGGCCTGGTTTGCTGAAGAGACAACGGCTATTGAGCGCGCGCTGGCCGCACTGGAAAAACGGCTGGAAACGCTGGAGGGCAAATGACGCCAGGAGAATTACGGCGCCTGTATTTCATCATCCACACCTTTTTGAGCTACGGGCTCGATGAGCTCATCCCCAAAATGCGCATCACGCTGCCGCTGCGTATCTGGCGGCGGATGCTGTTCTGGATGCCAAACCGCCATCAGGATCAGCCTCTTGGCGCCCGCCTTCGGCTGGCGCTCCAGGAGTTGGGGCCGGTGTGGATAAAATTCGGCCAGATGCTTTCCACCCGCCGGGATCTCTTTCCGCCGCATATTGCCGATCAGCTGGCGCTGTTGCAGGACCGCGTGGCGCCCTTTGAAGGGAAGCTCGCGCAGCAGCAGATAGAGAAAGCGATGGGGGGGCTGCCGGTCGAGACCTGGTTTGATGATTTCTCCGTTGAGCCGTTAGCCTCGGCGTCCATCGCCCAGGTGCATACCGCGCGTCTGAAGGAGAATGGCAAAGAGGTGGTGATCAAGGTTATCCGCCCGGATATTTTGCCGATCATTAAAGCGGACATGAAGCTCATCTACCGCCTGGCGCGCTGGGTACCGCGTCTGCTGCCTGACGGTCGCCGTCTGCGCCCGCAGGAGGTAGTTCGCGAATATGAAAAAACGCTGCTGGATGAGCTGAACCTGCTGCGGGAATCCGCCAACGCTATTCAGCTGCGGCGTAATTTCGAAGACAGCCCGATGCTGTACGTGCCGGAGGTGTACCCCGACTACTGCAGCGAAAGCATGATGGTAATGGAGCGCATTTACGGTATCCCGGTGTCCGATGTGGAGGCGCTGGAGGCCCAGGGCACCAATATGCAGCTGCTGGCGGAGCGGGGCGTGCAGGTCTTCTTCACCCAGGTGTTCCGCGACAGCTTCTTCCATGCCGATATGCATCCTGGCAACATATTCGTCAGCTACGAGCATCCGGAAGATCCGCAGTATATCGGCATCGACTGCGGTATTGTCGGCTCACTGAACAAAGAAGATAAGCGCTATCTGGCGGAAAACTTTATCGCCTTTTTCAACCGCGATTATCGTAAAGTTGCCGAGCTGCACGTCGATTCCGGTTGGGTTCCGCCCGATACCAACGTTGAAGAGTTTGAGTTCGCGATCCGCACGGTCTGCGAGCCGATCTTTGAGAAGCCGCTGGCGGAGATCTCCTTCGGCCACGTGCTGCTTAATCTGTTCAATACCGCGCGGCGTTTCAATATGGAAGTCCAGCCGCAGCTCGTTTTACTACAGAAGACATTACTTTACGTAGAAGGGGTAGGCCGGCAGCTCTATCCTCAGTTAGACTTGTGGAAAACGGCGAAGCCTTTCCTCGAGTCGTGGATCAAAGATCAGGTCGGCATTCCGGCGCTGGTGCGCGCGTTTAAAGACAAAGCGCCGTTCTGGATCGAAAGAATGCCGGAAATACCTGAGCTGGTGTATCAGAGCCTGCAGCAGAGCAAACAGCTGCAGACCAGCGTCGATACTATTGTGCGGGATATGCATGTGCGTCATGTGCGCCAGGGCCAATCCCGTTACCTGTTTGGTATAGGCGCGGTTTTATTGCTCAGTGGTACGCTGCTCTTTATCCATCGCCCTGAGTGGGGAATGATGCCCGGTTGGCTGATGGCCGGCGGTGTGGTGACCTGGCTTATTGGCTGGCGGAAAACCCACTGATCGGTTCGCCTCTTCATGACGCAGGCTTATTTGCGCAAAATCATGTCGGCGGCCTGACGAAGAGGCGGCTCGCAGGATGGCGTGTATAATGCGTCCACACAATTCATCATCTGTCATAGGGGAACGTGTATGGGTGGTATCAGTATTTGGCAGTTATTAATTGTTGTCGTCATCGTAGTTCTGCTTTTTGGGACGAAGAAGCTGAGCTCGCTGGGGTCTGACTTAGGGGCATCTATCAAAGGCTTTAAAAAAGCCATGAGTGATGATGATAAACCCGAAAAGTCGGCGCCAGACGCAGATTTCACGGCGAAAACCATCGCCGATAAACAGGATGATGCAAAAAAAGACGAGACAAAACGCCACGACAAAGAGCAGGTGTAACTCGTGTTCGATATTGGTTTTAGTGAACTACTGCTGGTGTTTGTGATTGGCCTCATTGTTCTGGGGCCACAGCGGCTTCCCGTAGCGGTTAAAACGGTAGTTGGCTGGATCCGTACGTTACGCTCGCTGGCGACCACGGTACAAAATGAGCTGGCCCAGGAGCTAAAACTGCAGGAGTTCCAGGAGAGCCTGAAGAAGGTGGAAAAGGCTAGCCTGAATAACCTGACGCCGGAGCTGAAAGCCTCGATGGATGAACTGCGCGAGGCCGCGGAGTCGATGAAGCGCTCCTATAGCGCCCACGATCCCGAAAAAGCCAGCGACGAAGCCAATACCATCCTTAATCCGGTGGTCAAAGGCAGCGAAGCGCAGCGCCAGGACGTCACGCCGGCGACGGCAGAACATCAGGCCAGCGCTCCGGCTCATGCGCCAGATCCCGTTGCCGACGAGCAATCTGCTTCACCGGCTGACCTTCAGGCAGAGAAAACGTCCGCTACGGCGGCAGTTCCCCATTCTTCCCCCGCATCGAGTGATAAACCGTAAACATGGGCGTAGACGATACACAACCGCTAATTTCGCATCTGATTGAGCTGCGCAAGCGTCTGCTCAACAGCATCATTGCTATTCTGGTGATCTTCCTGGCGCTGGTCTATTTCGCCAATGATATCTACCAGCTGGTCTCGGCCCCGCTTATCAGTAAGATGCCAGTGGGCGCGACGATGATCGCCACCGATGTCGCTTCACCTTTCTTTACGCCGATAAAGTTGACCTTCATGGTGTCGGTGATCCTGTCGGTGCCGATTATTCTTTACCAGGTATGGGCCTTCGTCGCGCCGGCGTTGTATAAGCACGAACGCCGGCTGGTGGTGCCTTTACTGGTATCCAGTACCCTGCTGTTCTATATCGGCATGGCTTTCGCCTATTTTGTCGTGTTTCCGCTGGCGTTCGGCTTCCTGACCCATGCGGCGCCGGAAGGGGTGCTGGTCTCGACCGATATTCGCAGCTATCTCGACTTCGTGATGGCGCTGTTTATGGCATTCGGGGTCTCCTTTGAGGTGCCGGTCGCCATTGTGTTGCTCTGCTGGATGGGCGTTACCACGCCGGAAGACTTGCGTAAAAAAAGGCCGTATGTGCTGGTGGGTGCCTTCGTGGTGGGCATGCTGCTGACGCCGCCGGACGTATTCTCGCAGACACTGCTGGCCATTCCGATGTACTGTCTGTTTGAAGTCGGGGTGTTCTTCGCCCGCTTCTACACCGGGAAGCGCCTGACGCGCGATGACGACGCCGCGGCCGAAGCTGAAGCCGCAGAGCACAGAGAAGAGTAATACCGCCAACCGCCCGTCAGGGCGGTTGGCATATGGGAGCGATCATGTTTGATATCGGCGTTAATCTGACCAGTTCGCAGTTTTCCCGCGATCATGATGAGGTAGTAGCGCGCGCCCTGGCGGCGGGGGTTAACGGCATGCTGCTGACCGGCACAAATTTGGCGGAGAGCCAGCAGGCGCAGAAACTGGCGAGCCGCTATTCCGGCTGCTGGTCCACGGCGGGAGTTCATCCCCATGACGGTAGCAGCTGGACGCCAGCGGTCGCCGAGGCGATTTATACCCTCGCCGGCGAGCCGCAGGTGGTGGCGATAGGCGAGTGCGGTCTGGATTTTAACCGGAATTTTTCCACGCCGCACGAGCAGGAGGTAGCGTTCAGCGCCCAGTTGGCGCTGGCCGCTGAGCTGTCGATGCCGGTGTTTTTGCACTGCCGCGACGCCCACGATCGGTTTCTGACGCTGCTTAAACCCTGGCTTGAGAAGATCCCGGGCGCGGTGCTGCACTGCTTTACCGGCAGCCGCAGTGAGGTGCAGGAATGCCTGGATCTGGGCCTGTTTATCGGTATTACCGGTTGGGTATGCGATGAGCGGCGGGGACTGGAGCTGCGCGAGCTGCTGCCGGCGATCCCGGCGGAACGTCTGCTGCTGGAGACCGATGCGCCTTATCTGCTGCCGCGCGACCTCAAGCCGAAACCGGCCTCGCGGCGTAACGAGCCCGCGTATTTGCCGCATATCCTGGCCAGCGTCGCGGCCTGGCGTGGCGAGGAGGCGCAATGGCTGGAGGCGCAAACGGACGCAAACGTCAGGGCGCTGTTTGGCGTCGACATTAACGGCGTTTAGATTTTCTGGAAGTCGGTATTTTTAACGCTCTGCAGGACTTGCTTATTCAGCAGGTTTAACAGCAACATAGAGCGCGCTTCGCCGTCGGGCTCGGTGAAGATCGCCTCCAGGCCTTCAAACGCGCCGTCGGTGATTAGCACGCTATCGCCCTCATGCGGCGTTTCCGGGTCGGTAATCCCTTCCGGTTTGTAGATAGAAAGCTGATGGATGACCGCCGAGGGGACGATAGCGGGTAGGGCGCCAAAGCGCACGAAGTTGTTAACCCCGCGAGTGGCGCTGATGGTGGTGGTATGAATCACCTCTGGATCGAACTCAATAAACAGGTAGTTCGGGAACAACGGTTCGCTGACCATGGTGCGTTTACCGCGAATGATTTTTTCCAGCGCAATCGTCGGCATCAGGCAGTTAACTGACTGACGTTCCAGATGTTCCTGGGCTCGTTGTAGCTGCCCACGTTTGCAATACAGTAAGTACCAGGCTTGCATAATGACTCATTCCACTTCTAATAACGGCAAGCATAACAAATGGCTGGTGTAATCGCGAAAGCCATTATAATTGAAATCCAAATTTCAGCGTTCTTTCACGCTAATTTAACAAAATTACAGCATCGCGCCGTCGAACACCGTATAATTAGCCGCCTGTAGAGAGGTCAATAACACTTCCATGAAATATCACGATCTTCGCGACTTTCTGACACTCCTGGAACAACAGGGCGAACTAAAACGTATCACTCTGCCGGTCGATCCTCACCTGGAAATCACCGAAATTGCCGACCGGACTCTGCGCGCCGGCGGCCCGGCGCTGCTGTTTGAGAATCCGAAAGGCTATACCATGCCGGTGCTGTGCAATCTGTTCGGCACGCCGCGTCGCGTGGCGTTGGGGATGGGGCAGGAGGATGTCAGTTCGCTGCGCGAGGTGGGTAAACTGTTGGCCTTTCTGAAAGAACCTGAGCCGCCAAAAGGCTTCCGCGACCTGTTTGATAAGCTGCCGCAGTTCAAGCAAGTGCTGAATATGCCGACCAAACGCCTGCGCGGCGCCCCCTGTCAGCAAAAAATCATCCAGGGCGATGATGTCGACCTGAATAAAATCCCGATTATGACCTGCTGGCCGGAAGATGCCGCGCCGCTGATCACCTGGGGGTTGACGGTAACCCGCGGGCCGCACAAAGAGCGGCAGAACCTGGGGATTTATCGCCAGCAGCTGATCGGCAAAAACAAACTGATTATGCGCTGGCTGTCTCATCGCGGCGGCGCGCTGGATTTCCAGGAGTGGTGCGCGGCGCGTCCGGGCGAACGCTTCCCGGTTTCCGTGGCGCTTGGCGCCGATCCGGCAACCATTCTTGGCGCGGTGACGCCGGTGCCCGATACCCTGTCGGAATATGCCTTCGCAGGCCTGCTGCGCGGCACCAAGACCGAAGTGGTTAAGTGCGTTTCCAATGACCTTGAAGTGCCGGCCAGCGCGGAAATTGTGCTAGAAGGCTACATTGAGGCCGGTGAAATGGCGCCGGAAGGCCCGTATGGCGACCACACCGGTTACTACAATGAAGTAGACCAGTTCCCGGTGTTTACGGTAACCCATATTACCCAGCGTGAAGACGCGATTTATCATTCTACCTATACCGGCCGACCGCCCGATGAGCCAGCGGTGCTGGGCGTGGCACTGAATGAAGTCTTTGTGCCGATCCTGCAAAAGCAGTTCCCGGAAATCGTTGATTTCTATCTGCCGCCGGAAGGGTGCTCCTATCGCCTGGCGGTGGTGACCATGAAAAAACAGTACGCGGGACATGCCAAGCGCGTAATGATGGGCGTCTGGTCGTTCCTGCGCCAGTTTATGTACACCAAGTTCGTGATTGTCTGCGATGACGACGTCAATGCACGCGACTGGAACGATGTGATTTGGGCGATCACTACCCGTATGGACCCGGCTCGTGATACGGTACTGGTAGAGAATACGCCAATTGATTATCTGGATTTTGCCTCGCCGGTTTCCGGCCTGGGTTCAAAAATGGGGCTGGATGCCACCAATAAATGGCCTGGCGAAACCCAGCGTGAATGGGGTCGCCCAATCAAAAAAGATCCTGCCGTTACGGCGCGTATTGACGCCATCTGGGATGAACTGGCCATCTTTAAACAACAGTAAGCGGGGCTAACGCCGCTGTTTTGCTCTATTGACCCGACAGAGGGGACGCATGACAACCTTAAGCTGTAAAGTGACCTCGGTGGAGGCGATTACCGATACCGTATATCGTGTTCGATTAGTGCCGGAAGCGGCATTTTCCTTCCGTGCCGGCCAGTATCTGATGGTGGTAATGGATGAGCGCGACAAGCGCCCGTTCTCCATGGCTTCCACGCCGGCGGAACAGGAATTTATCGAGCTGCATATCGGCGCCTCGGAGCTCAATCTGTACGCGATGGCGGTCATGGATCGCATTCTGAAAGAGCGTGAAATTGAGGTTGATATTCCGCATGGCGAAGCGTGGCTGCGCGATGACGAAGATCGCCCGCTGATTCTGATCGCCGGCGGTACCGGATTCTCTTATGTGCGTTCTATTCTGTTAAGCGCGCTGGCGCGTAACCCTGATCGCGATATCGCCATTTATTGGGGCGGCCGCGAGGCTAAGCATCTGTACGATCTGGCCGAGCTGGAAGCGTTAAGCATCAAGCATCCGAATCTGCGCATCGAGCCGGTGGTCGAACAGCCGGAAGAAGGGTGGCGTGGTCGCTCCGGTACGGTACTCACCGCCGTGCTGCAGGATTACGGTACGCTGGCCGAGCATGACATCTACATTGCCGGTCGTTTTGAGATGGCCAAGATCGCTCGCGACCTGTTCTGTAATGAGCGCGGCGCGCGTGAAGATCGCCTGTTTGGCGATGCGTTTGCGTTTATCTGAAAATAAAAAACCCGCCCCTGACAGGCGGGAAGAACGGCAACTAAACCTGCTCTCTTCGCCATAGCCGCCAGGTTCTGGTGGCAATGGCGTTGAGATACCCTTTCGCTTAAACCCGCTCAAACACGGTAGCGATCCCTTGTCCCAGGCCGATACACATGGTGGCGAGGCCGAACTGAGCGTCTTTGCGCTCCATCTGGTTGATCAGCGTGGTGCTAATACGCGCCCCGGAACAGCCCAGCGGATGACCGAGCGCGATCGCCCCGCCGTTGAGGTTGATCTTCTCATCGATCTGCTCCATTAAGCCCAGATCTTTAATACACGGTAGGATCTGCGCGGCAAATGCTTCATTCATTTCAAAAACGTCGATATCGCTGGTGGATAAGCCCGCTTTTTTCAGCGCCAGCTTTGAGGCCGGAACCGGGCCATAACCCATAATGGACGGGTCGCAGCCGACCACCGCCATTGAACGGACGCGAGCGCGCGGCTTCAGCCCCAGCTCGCGAGCGCGGCTTTCGCTCATCAGCAGCATCGCCGCTGCGCCATCGGAAAGGGCGGAAGAGGTACCCGCCGTTACCGTACCGGTCATCGGGTCAAACGCCGGTTTAAGCGTGGACAGCGTCTCGACGGTGGTTTCCGGGCGGATCACCTCGTCATAGTTAAAGGACTTGAGTACGCCATCGGCATCGTGGCCGCCGGTGGGGATAATCTCCGCTTTGAATGCGCCGGACTGGGTTGCGGCCCAGGCACGAGCGTGAGAGCGCGCGGCGAACTGATCCTGCATCTCGCGGCTAATACCGTGCAGACGCGCCAGCATCTCCGCGGTCAGCCCCATCATCCCTGCCGCCTTTGCCACGTTGCGGCTGAGGCCCGGATGGAAATCGACGCCGTGGCTCATTGGCACATGGCCCATGTGCTCGACGCCGCCAATCAGGCAGACGCTGGCATCGCCGGTCATGATCATACGGGCCGCATCGTGCAGCGCCTGCATGGAAGAACCGCACAGACGGTTGACCGTATTTGCTGGTACCGAATGCGGGATCTCCGCCAGCAGCGCCGCGTTACGGGCGATGTTAAAACCCTGCTCGAGGGTTTGCTGCACGCAACCCCAGTAGATATCGTCTATCGCGCTTGCCTCAAGCGACGGATTGCGCGACAGCAGGCTACGCATCAGGTGCGCGGAGAGGTCTTCCGCGCGCACGTGGCGAAATGCGCCGCCCTTCGAACGGCCCATCGGGGTGCGAATTGCATCGACAATGACAACCTGTTCCATTGTGACTCCTTAAGCCGTTTTCAGAGCGCCAACCGGACGGGCTGGCTCTACCTGGGGATAATACGCTTCGTTATGGCGCGCTTTGTCACGCAGACCGGCTGGCACTTCATACAGCGGGCCAAGGTGCTGGTATTGCTGCGCCATATCGAGATACTTCGCGCTGCCGATGGTATCCAGCCAGCGGAATGCGCCGCCGTGGAACGGAGGGAAGCCCAGGCCGTATACCAGCGCCATATCCGCTTCCGCCGGGCTGGCGATAATGCCTTCTTCCAGGCAGCGGACGACTTCGTTAACCATGGGGATCATCATGCGGGCGATAATCTCTTCATCGCTGAAATCGCGCTTCGACTGGCTGACGTCGGCGAGCAGGCTGTCGACGGCAGCATCTTCTTCTTTCTTCGGCTTACCTTTGCTGTCGTCTTTATAGCGCCAGAAGCCGAGGCCGTTCTTCTGGCCGAAACGGTTGGCGTCAAACAGGGCGTCGATGGCGTCGCGATAATCTTTCTGCATCCGCTGCGGGAAGCCCGCCGCCATGACCGCCTGAGCATGGTGCGCGGTATCGATGCCGACCACGTCCAGCAGATAAGCCGGGCCCATCGGCCAGCCAAACTGTTTCTCCATCACTTTGTCGACTTTGCGGAAGTCCGCTCCGTCGCGCAGCAGCTGGCTGAAGCCGGCGAAGTAGGGGAACAGTACCCGGTTGACGAAGAAGCCGGGACAATCATTCACCACAATCGGCGTTTTGCCCATTTTGCTGGCCCAGGCCACCACTTTGGCAATGGTATTATCCGAGGTTTTTTCGCCGCGGATCACTTCAACCAGCGGCATGCGATGCACCGGGTTAAAGAAGTGCATACCGCAGAAGTTTTCCGGGCGCTGCAGAACGCTGGCCAGCTCGCTGATGGGGATCGTTGAGGTGTTGGACGCCAGCACGGTATCCGGGCGCACTTTTGTCTCGGTTTCCGCTAGTACGGCTTTCTTCACTTTCGGGTTTTCCACCACCGCTTCAACAACCACGTCGACGCGGTCAAAACCGCTGTATTCCAGCGTTGGCTGAATGGTGCTAATCACTCCGGCCAGCTTCAGACCGTCGATTTTGCCGCGTTCCAGCTGTTTATTCAGCAGCTTCGCCGCTTCGGTCATGCCAAGGGTCAGCGATTTGTCGCTGATGTCTTTCATCACCACCGGCACGCCCTTCCAGGCCGACTGGTAAGCGATACCGCCGCCCATAATGCCAGCGCCCAGGACGGCAGCATGCTTCGGCGTCTCGACATCTTTGGTCAGCTTTTTCGCTTTCGCTTTGACGTACTGGTCGTTCAGGAAGATACCAACCAGCGCGCGGGCCTCATTGGTATGGGCCAGCGGGACAAAGCTTTTATTTTCCAGCACCAGGGCTTCTTCACGACCAAGACGCGCGGCGGCTTCAATGGTTTTGACCGCGGTGATCGGCGCCGGGTAATGCTTCCCGGCGGTTTGCGCGACCATGCCTTTGGCAATCGTGAAGCTCATGGCGGCTTCAATTTTGCTGAGCTTCAGCGGCTCCAGCTTCGGCTGACGTTTCGCTTTCCAGTCCAGGTCGCCATTCATGGCCTGACGTAGGATCGCCAGCGCGCCGTCGCGTAGTTTTTCCGCAGCGACCACGCCATCCACCAGGCCGATTTTCAGTGCTTGATCGGCGCCGACGTCTTTCCCGGCGGCAATAATTTCCAGCGCGCTATCGGCGCCGAGCAGGCGCGGCAGACGCACGGAACCGCCGAAGCCCGGCATAATGCCGAGCTTGGTCTCTGGCAGCCCAATGCGCAGGTCCGGCGTCGCCAGGCGGTAATCGGTCGCCAGCACGCATTCGCAGCCGCCGCCCAGCGCATAGCCATTGACGGCAGAGATAGTGGGGACGGGGAGATCTTCCAGACGATTGAAGACGCTGTTAGCAAAATGCAGCCACTGGCTTAACTGCTCCTCAGGGACCAGGAACAGCGAGAGGAATTCGGTGATATCCGCGCCGACGATAAATGCCGCTTTTTCAGAGCGCAGCAGCAGACCTTTGAGATCGCTTTGTTTTTCCAGTACGTCCAGCGCATGACCGAGGCTGGCTACGGTTGCGGTATCAAGCTTGTTGACCGAACCTGGGGCATCGAACACCAGTTCGGCGATGCCATCTTCCAGCCAGTCGAGGTACAGGGTGTCGCCTTTGTAGAGCATGTCAGTCTCCTGAATCCAGCAATATGATCTGGTCATACCAGATGAAACGGAGTGTGGAATTTATGTTAAAGAATTGCAAATTACTCTTTAAATAATTGCTGGTCGGATCACATCCGGCGGAAATCACCCGCACGCAGGTCGATGTGCTAAGATGCGGTGTATCACGATCCCATAAAAGCAAAGGATAAAAGATGGAATCCCTGGCCGCGCTCTATAAAAATCATATTGTTACCCTACAAGAACGTACCCGCGACGTCCTGGCCCGTTTTCAAATGGATGCTCTGCTGATTCACTCCGGCGAGCTGGTTAACGTCTTCCTTGATGACCATCCGTACCCGTTCAAGGTCAATCCGCAGTTCAAAGCCTGGGTGCCTGTGATTCAGGTGCCTAACTGCTGGCTGCTGGTGGACGGTGTGAATAAACCGAAGCTGTGGTTCTATCTGCCGGTAGATTACTGGCATAACGTTGAGCCGTTGCCGACCTCTTTCTGGACCGAAGAGATAGACGTGATCGCGCTACCGAAGGCCGATGGCATCGGCAGCCAGCTGCCTGCTGCTCGCGGTAATATTGGCTATATCGGTCCGGTGCCTGAGCGCGCGCTGGGCCTGGGTATCGCCGCGGATAAGATCAACCCGAAAGGGGTTATCGACTACCTGCATTACTACCGGGCTTACAAAACCGATTACGAGCTGGCCTGCATGCGTGAAGCGCAGAAGTCGGCGGTGAATGGTCATCGTGCGGCCTACGAAGCTTTCCAGTCGGGAATGAGCGAATTCGATATCAACCAGGCCTATCTCACCGCCACCGGCCATCGTGATACCGACGTGCCTTACAGCAATATTGTCGCGCTGAATGAGCATGCCTCCGTCCTGCACTACACCAAACTGGACCATCGTGCCCCGGCGGAGATGCGCAGTTTCCTGCTCGACGCCGGTGCGGAATATAACGGCTATGCCGCAGATCTGACGCGCACCTGGGCGGCGCACGGCGATAACGACTTTGCCCATCTGATCAAAGACGTTAACGATGAGCAGCTGGCGCTGATTAGTACCATGAAGGCCGGTACCAGTTACATTGATTACCATATCCAGTTCCATCAGCGTATCGCGAAGCTGTTGCGTAAACACCAGTTGGTTACCGACATGAGCGAAGAGGCGATGGTGGAGAATGACCTGACCGGGCCGTTTATGCCGCACGGGATTGGCCATCCGCTGGGTCTGCAGGTGCATGATGTTGCGGGCTTTATGCAGGACGATACCGGTACGCATCTGGCGGCGCCGTCGAAATATCCGTACCTGCGCTGCACCCGTATTATCGAGCCGCGTATGGTGCTGACCATTGAACCCGGCATCTACTTCATCGAGTCGTTACTGGCGCCGTGGCGTGAAGGCCCATTCAGCAAGCACTTCAACTGGCAAAAAATTGACGCCATGAAGCCGTTTGGCGGGATCCGTATCGAAGATAACGTGGTGGTTCACGAAAACAGCATCGAAAATATGACGCGCGATCTGAAGCTGGCCTGATGGAGAGCTGGTTAATCCCGGCGGCGCCGGTTACCGTCGTTGAGGAGATTAAAAAAAGCCGTTTTATCACGCTGTTGGCGCATACCGACGGCGTGGCGGCGGCAAAAGCTTTTGTCGAGTCCGTCAGAGCGGATCATCCTGATGCCCGCCACCACTGCGTGGCGTGGGTCGCGGGGCCGCCTGATGATTCGCAACAGTTGGGGTTTTCAGACGATGGCGAACCGGCGGGAACGGCGGGTAAACCGATGCTGGCGCAGCTGATGGGAAGCGGCGTCGGCGAGATAACCGCTGTCGTCGTGCGTTACTACGGTGGTATCCTGCTGGGCACCGGTGGTCTGGTTAAGGCCTATGGCGGCGGGGTGCATCAGGCGCTGGCGCAGCTGACGACGCTGCGCAAGACGCCGTTAACGGCATATACTTTGCAGTGTGAGTATGGGCAACTGGCCGGCGTCGAAGCGCTGCTCGCCCAATTCTCCGGAAACGTCGTTGAAAGCGAATATCTGGCGTCAGTTCGGCTGCGCGTGGCGCTTCCCCAGGCCGAAGTGGCGGCTTTTTCAGCAAGACTGGCTGATTTTAGTCGTGGTTCATTGCAATTACTGAAGATTAACGAATAATCCCCTCTGTTTTTTGCCTATCAAAGGAAGCGCCAGAGATGCATTTTCGCGCCATAACCCGAATCGTTGGACTGCTGGTCATCTTGTTTTCGGGGACGATGATCGTCCCGGGATTAGTGGCCCTGATATATCGCGATGGCGCGGGACGGGCCTTCACTCAAACCTTCTTTGTCGCTCTGGCGATCGGCTCCATGCTGTGGTGGCCGAACCGTAAGCAAAAAGGCGAACTGAAATCTCGTGAAGGGTTTCTGATCGTGGTGCTGTTCTGGACCGTGCTGGGGAGCGTGGGGGCCTTGCCCTTTATCTTCTCCGAACAGCCGAACCTGACGGTGACGGATGCCTTCTTCGAGTCATTTTCCGGCCTGACGACGACCGGGGCGACCACTCTGGTGGGGCTGGACTCGCTTCCGCACGCTATCCTCTTTTATCGCCAGATGCTGCAGTGGTTCGGCGGCATGGGGATCATTGTGCTGGCGGTAGCGATTCTGCCTATCCTCGGTGTCGGGGGGATGCAGCTCTACCGCGCGGAAATGCCCGGCCCGCTGAAGGATAACAAGATGCGTCCGCGTATTGCCGAGACGGCGAAGACATTGTGGCTCATCTATGTGTTACTCACAATCGCCTGCGCATTGGCGCTCTGGTTTGCCGGTATGCCGGCGTTCGATGCGATCGGGCACAGTTTCGCCACCATCGCCATCGGCGGTTTCTCGACTCACGATGCCAGCGTCGGCTATTTCAACAGCCCGATGATCAACTCCATCATTGCCATCTTCCTGCTGATCTCCGGCTGTAATTACGGTCTGCATTTTTCGTTGTTGAGCGGACGCAGCCTGAAGGTGTACTGGCGCGACCCCGAATTTAGGATGTTCATTGGCGTCCAGTTGACGCTGGTCATCGTCTGTACGCTGGTGCTATGGCTTCATAACGTGTACGGCTCGGTGTTGACGACGCTGAACCAGGCGTTTTTCCAGGTGGTGTCGATGGCGACCACCGCGGGGTTCACCACCGATAGTATTGCACGCTGGCCGCTGTTCCTTCCGGTGCTGTTGCTGTGCTCCGCATTTATCGGCGGCTGCGCTGGCTCCACGGGCGGTGGATTAAAAGTGATCCGTATTCTGTTGCTGTTCAAGCAGGGCAACCGTGAGCTGAAGCGGCTGGTGCACCCGAATGCGGTGTATAGCATTAAATTAGGTAACCGCGCGCTGCCGGAACGTATTCTGGAAGCGGTATGGGGATTCTTCTCCGCCTATGCGCTGGTCTTTATCATTAGTATGCTGGCGATTATCGCCACCGGGGTGGATGACTTCTCTGCTTTCGCCTCCGTGGTGGCGACATTGAACAACCTCGGGCCTGGGCTCGGCGTCGTCGCGGATAACTTTGCCACCATGAACCCGGTCGCGAAATGGATCCTGATTGCTAATATGCTGTTTGGTCGTCTGGAAGTGTTCACCTTACTGGTGCTCTTTACCCCCACTTTCTGGCGCGAATAACAGGAGTGCTCGTGAAAACTTTAATTCTCTTCTCCACCCGCGACGGGCAGACCCGTGAAATTGCTTCGTTTCTCGCCTCTGAGCTTAAAGAGCTGGGCATCGATGCGGACACCCTGAACCTGAACCGTACCGATGTCGTCGAATGGCATCACTACGATCGGGTGGTCATTGGCGCGTCGATTCGCTACGGGCACTTTCATCCGGCGGTGGACCGCTTTGTGAAAAAGCATCTGGCAGCATTGCAGGCGCTGCCGGGGGCATTCTTTTCGGTTAACCTGGTGGCGCGTAAACCCGAGAAGCGCACGCCGCAGACCAACAGCTATACGCGTAAGTTTCTGCTGAACTCGCCGTGGCAGCCGCAGAGCTGCGCGGTATTTGCCGGCGCGCTGCGCTACCCGCGCTACAGCTGGTACGATCGGTTTATGATCCGCCTGATTATGAAAATGACCGGGGGTGAAACGGATACCCGCAAAGAAGTGGTCTATACCGACTGGCAACAGGTATCCCGGTTTGCTCGGGAAATCGCACAAATGGCGCGCAAATAGCGCGTAAAACTCGCGTTGTGATGGAAAATCGAGCGAACGAAAAGTTTTTTTGCATTTCCCCTTGTCAC